>JAAYUJ010000154.1 GCA_012517775.1 Deltaproteobacteria bacterium | reverse complement strand
CATGACTCTGTATCGCTTCAAGGAGCTCCGGGAGAACCTGGGTTTGCCCCGAGTGGGTGAAAGGGTGAGGAGCAAGCGTTTCGGGACGGTCTGGAAGGTTATCGAGAAGAAGGAAGTATGGATCTCAAACCCCGTTTCAGGCGGTCCCGATGCAATGGATCGAATTCCAGCCGTCTACCTGAGATACTGGCGTGAAGACAGCAGCAAGGGTCCAGGCACTGGAAAGACGATGGGCTACCGCTACAGCATCCAGGATCCCTCTTTCAACGACCACTGGGAAATTCTCTACGATTGGTAAAGATGACGAGATAAGGAGGGCTGTGACGCGCTTCCTGGCGAAAGGAGGTTCATGATCGATGAACCATCATCCCCTGAAGACTGCATTGCGCCACACACAAACCAATGCGTCAATAAGAGGTGGATAAAGATATCGCGTTGTGATACGGAAACAGGGCGTTGGTGGTCGGTGGTCAGTGGCCAGGATGATTGCCGCCATGGAAATTGAAGTCGACTGTTTGCCTTCACCTGCCTGTCTTGGACCAGGAAGAAGTACTGGCTCAATTGAGTAGGTCGGGATTCCAATCCCGACAGCTTTTGCACCAGGGTGTCGGGTTATGGAAACCCAACCTACGGGGCAGTCGTAATCGGGACTCATTAAGAAGTTACAGGAAGAAGGCATAACTCGCTGGATCTGCAACAATGAAGGAAGCATATGAAGAAGCGCCTGCGCAAGAAGCTCTGCAAGGGGGAGTTCAAGGAACTGGGTTTTTACGTCTATTTTCGCCTGCCTGAAGACATGGCGGACGAGGATCTGGATACCTTTCTGGATCGGTTCTTCACCGAGGCGCTCGAGTCCAATGGCCTTGGCTTTGGCGGCAGTGGGCATCATGAATGGGAAGGATTCGTCGCTGTGGATAGACGCGGCTCCGTGACGGAGGAACAGCGCCGACATGTGGACGACTGGTTGAAGAATCACCCTCAGGTCGTGGAACATCAGATCAGCGAATTGAGGGATGCCTGGTACGATGCCAGGGGCTGGTCGCCATCCGGAGAGGGTGCTTAGAGGGAGTTCCCCTGCTGATAAGTCGTTGCCGCACAGAGACCTGTGCCGGCAGCAGATTAAGGGTTCGCCTACTGTGAGATGGCGAATGGGTTGAATCGGGTGTCGTAATCGAAGGTGTCGATGCCTTCCCGGTCCTTGAGAAATCCCACGACCAGATACGTGAGTGGAGTTGCAGCGGCCTCATAGGCAGATTTGACCAGCCACTGCGTTGCAATGATCCCGACGAGTCCGGCGGCAGGGATGTTTCCAGCGAAGGCGAGGGTGATAAAAACGAAAGAATCCAGCCCCTGACCCACGAGGGTTGACCCGATGGTTCGCGTCCAGAGCCACTTCCCATGTGTGATGATCTTCATTTTGGCCAGGACGAATGAGTTGGCGAACTCGCCTGCCAGGTAAGCAACAAAGGAGGCCATCAACAACCGGGGAGTGCAGCCAAGAATCTGCTCGTAGGATTCCTGTCCCCTCCAGAAATCAGCGGGCGGAAGGATCTGAGCGCACCAGATTGCCAGCACAGTCAATGCGTTACAGAGAAATCCCAGCCAGATCACCTGACGCGCCCGCGAGTATCCGTACACCTCGGTCAGAACGTCACCCACGATGTAGCTGACTGGAAAAATAATGACACCGGCGGGCAGAACGAATCCCAAAATTCTGACCAGCTTTGCAGAGATGATATTGGCCGAGATCAATGAGGTGATGAATAGAGCGGTGATAACGACAAACCAGCTGGAAACGCAGGTTGATTCCTGGGAGCAGGATGGTCTATCCATTGTGTCATTTCCTTATCTCGCGAAACAGCACTCTCTCAATGAGTAGGTCTGGACTCCAATCCCGAAAGCTTTTGCGCTGGGGTGTCGGGTATGGAAACCCGGCCTGCAGAGCTGTCGTTACCCGGACCTATTGAGGAGTCACTTGAGGAAGACTCAACTTCCGCCCATCATCCGTGCGAGAGACTTCGCCAGGTTATCCAGCGCGGATTCATCGGGCAGTGAGATGGTCATCCGCAAGCGACCATCAGCATCTTTTTCCAGGCAATGTGCCAGCCTCTCCCTGATGCTACCGGCAACCTCCTGCAACCTGGCCGTCTCTTCCTCCTGCGCGAACATCTCTCCCATGAATGCGAAGGCGGCACTCAGGAGCTGACCGCCTGCACTGGCGATGCGCTCCTTGCGCGCCGCCTCCGCCGCTTCTCGTTCCACCCGGGCCTTCTCGCTCTCATCGATGGCTGCAGCAGGCTGTGCCCCGAGGAGGACTTCCAGCCGCCGTTTGAGCTCTTCCATGCCACTGGCGAGGTCCACACGGGTCACGTCGGATTCAGGGTCGAGGGCGGCGAGGGCGAGTTCCTGTTTGGCCGCCAGGGTACCCAGCAGACTCTCTTCCAATGTCCCTTCAGTCACGAGGAGGTAAGCCTGTACGGGTCTTTTCTGCCCCATTCGGTGAGCTCTTGCAATGCGCTGTTCGAGAACGGCGGGGTTCCAGGGGAGATCTACATTGACCACCGTGTTTGCCGCCTGGAGGTTCAACCCCGTGGAACCTGCGTTGGTGGTGATGAAAAGCTTGCAACCGGGGTCCTTCTGGAAACGGTGCATGAGCTCCTGCCGCTTCTTTTGTGGTACGGAACCATCGAGCCTGGCATAATCCAGATTCCGCCTCTGCAGCATTGGCTCGATGAGATTGAGCATGGTGGTCCATTCGGAAAAAAGGACGATCTTGCGATCCTCTTCCGCCGTCAATCGGTCCAGCAGGTCATCGAGCTCGGCGAGCTTGCTCGAATAGCCCGGCTCGGTCTTGTCCACCAGAAAGGTGCTGTCGGCGGCCATCCTGCAGATGAGAAGCGCTTTCTGCAGCCGCAGGAGATCCATTTCGGAGATGTATCGCTTGGAGATAATACCCTGGATGATCCGTTTCTGAGCGTTGTGCAGAGTGAGTTGTTCCTCGGTGGGTGGAATCCTGCGGATCTCGGTGGTCCGGGGTGGAAGGTCCTTCATCACCTCCTTGCGGGTGCGGCGCAGCAGGATAGGCTTCAGACGCTCCCTCAAGTTGTCCAAATTCTTGTATCCCAGGACTTTTCCCTTCTCATTGACGATCCGGTAGGTGTTGAAGAAGCGGAAAGCGGGTCCGAGTCGACGGCTGTCGATGAATTCCACGACAGAATAGAGCTCGTCCAGGCGGTTTTCGAGGGGAGTGCCCGACAAAACCAGGGCGAAAGGAGACTTGAGGGCCTTGATGGTCCGGCTGGTCTTCGATTCCCAGTTCTTGATACGCTGCCCTTCGTCCAGGATGATCAAGTCCCAGGTTATGGTTTCGATGGCGTCCAGGTCCCGGAGCACCTGCTCGTAATTGCAGATGGTGAAGAAGGCGGACCCGTCGGAATATTGGGAAGAACGGGCTTCTACCCCGCCCAGGATCAATTGGCTCGTGCGGTTGGTAAACCGGCCGATCTCAAGATGCCATTGGGATTTTAGGGATGCTGGGCAGACCACAAGCACTTTCGATATCCCGGCTTCCATCGCCAGGAGCTCCGCGACTCCTATCCCCTGTATGGTTTTTCCCAGCCCCATGTCATCTGCAAGAATCGCCCGCCCCACTCCGGCTGCGAATGCGATTCCATCCAGCTGATACGGAAGAAGCTCCGTCTTGAGAAGGGATTTCCGCAGGGGGTGATTGGCCGGGTCCTTCCGGATTGCGTCGATATTCCTCTGAATGTTCTCGCGAAAGAGCTGACGGTTGATATACTCCTCCGCATCCGGGTAGATGAACACTTCATGGCCGAGGTGCTCCACCTTGCTGATTCGCTGCATGAGATCCCGCACATCGGTAACCGCTGAGCCCGTCAGGGGCCGTAAGAGACCGGCCGCACTCTTTTCAAGATCCTCGGGAATCCGAACCCAGAGCTCTACCTCCTCCTTGTATTCAAGGTGAACGTATATGTTTCTAACCTTGTAGGGCGTCTCTCTGGCGGTCTTCTTATGATGGGCTTTCGCCCAATCCAGAGTCCGGAGGATATGCTTGCAGGTCCCAAGGGTGTTCTTGCGGAAATCCGGGCAGGAGCAGTACGAATCCCCCCGTTCCCAGCCGCGCAGGACCACGTGATAGGTTTTCCCCGACTCCAGGCTCGTGACCGCATAATCCGTCCAGATGGCGCCTGGATCCATGGGATTGATTTCCATCCTCTCCGTGGAGGCCCGCTCTTTGCGAACGGCCAGGGCCTGCTCGATGAGCTCTTCCTCGGAGAGGCTTTCGACGGCCACGCTTTCGGGAGGAGGCGCTGAAAGGCCCAATGCCATCTTCTCCTCGAGAATCAGGGAGAATGCGGCGCCAATATGCTCGCACGGTCCCTTGCACGTGTTGCAGCGGCAGGTGAGGTCCGTCGGTTGGGGTCCGCCGGGGGCGATTTGGACCACCGCGTCCCCCGCCAACATGCAGAACAGATCGTTCGTCAGGGTGATATCCTGTTCGATATCACAAGGGATCTGACCGCCTTTGCGCAGGAGCTCGGCTCCCTTGGGGCCCAGCATCCGCCGGGCATCCTGGTAGGTAAGATGCGAAAGCAGGTTCTTGAGATTACTCATGATGTTAGTTCTTTCCAACCTAGAGGTGAGATCTGCCACCAGCTGTCAACCAAGCTCCCTATACTACTTACCACTGCTCCATGCAAGATGGTGCCGAATGCGGCGCAACTCCCTACACTCCCGCATCCTCATCCCTCCGAGGTTCTTCTGTGGCGGGCTCATCCCGAAATCTTCCAGTCATTGAATCATCCACAACGGGACAGCTCTCCAGAGTGCAGGTGCAGCGGTCATAGCGGTTGCACAACTGGTCCACAACCGATTCCTTCCACAGAGGAACTCTTGAAACGTAAGCGGCCCGCGCAATCATATGAGCCGCGACGGGGGCGGTGAGGAAGGCGAATAGGGTGATCACGAGGGCTCGGGTCACAATTTCCAAATGGGGGAAGCGAACAGCGAGAGCTGCCATGATGAAGCCCATTCCCAGGGTGGTTGCCTTGCTGGTGCAGGACATTCTCATGAAGAGGTCCGGCATGCGCAGAATTCCAATCCCTGCGATCACGATGAAAAGGGTTCCGAGGATGACCAGAACGGCGCAAAGCATATCTTGTATCATTCCGAGCTCCCTGTCGCGAGTTGTCTACGTTCCACGTAATAGGCGAAAGCCACGGTGCCGAGAAAAGACACGAGAGCCAGAAGCAAAGCGACATCCAGGAAGATCGCTTCACCCGTTTCCATGGCGTAGAGGCCGATCAGACCCATTGCCACGGTGGTCATGATGTCCAGGGCCACCACTCTGTCAGGAAAACTGGGTCCTTTGATCAGCCGAACGAAAGCCATGAAGATGGTTGCGGTAAGAAAGATCATTGCCACCGGAACAGCTATATCCAGAAAGTGCGTCATCGCAACAGCTCCATCACTCGGCGTTCGAATCCTTCTTTGATATTTTTCCGAAATGCCCCGAGATCTTCCATGTACATCCCATGTACATATAATATCTTGCGGTCATCTGATACATCCAGGCTCAGGGTACCGGGTGTCAGGGTGATGAGATTGGCAAGGATCGTAATCTCAAGGTCGGTGTTCACGTCCAGAGGCACTGCGACGACCCCCGGCTTCATATGATGGCGGATTGTGAGGACATCCGCGGCAACACGGATGTTCGCCTTGAAGAGTTCTTTCAAGAAGAAAAGGACGAAGCCGATGGTTTGCCGGACCTTTGAGAAATAAGTGGAGTGACTGCCGATGGCGTCGTGGAGCAACCAGAGGATCAGGTATGCAATAGCGAACCCGCCCAGGAAGTTCTCCGGCTTGAAGGAACCGGTAATGATCATCCAGATGATCGCATAGACAATGTTCAGCAGAAACATGCTCATGGCTTTTCCCCCAGGATTGTCCGGATGTAATGGTCGGGGTTGGAAAGTTGCTGAGCGGCGAGTTTCGCCGTCTCGAAAAAAGGCGCCGGCCAGATACCCATGAGCAGGATGAGAAGGACCAGACTAGTTATCGGTGCCAGCAGAAGCAAAGGTATGCTCGACGCCTTCCTGCCAGGATTCGCGAATTCTACGGGAGTCCCGGAGGAGTCCTTCCAGAATGCCTCCGACCAGATGCTGCACATGGAATAGAGCGTCAGAATGCTGGCGAAAAGGATGGCCGCAACAAGCCAGTACTCTCTCTTGATAAGTCCTGCCTGAACCAGCACGAGCTTTCCCCAGAATCCCGACAGAGGAGGAATGCCTGCAACCGATAGAGCCACAATAGCAAAAAGCAGCGATATTCGAGGATTGGAGCGATATAGTCCTCCCAGATTCCTAATGTCTCCGCTGCCACCGAGCCGCTGAACCACACTGGTGAAGAGAAACAGGCAGGTTTTGGAGACGATGTCATGAATCAGGTAGAAAACGGTCCCGGCAAGAGCAAGAGGGGTAAAGAGCCCCAACCCGGCCAGAAGCGTTCCTATATGACTGATGAGGTTGAAAGAGATAATCCTTCGAAAGTCCTTCTGCACAAGGGCTCCCAGAATCCCCACAATCATGGTCAGGGCTGCCAGTATGAGGATCAGGCGGTGAAGTGTTTCCGCATCCTGGGTGAATATCAGGGTGAAGAAGCGAATGAGTGAGTAGATGCCCACTTTGGTGAGGAGTCCGGCAAAGATGGCTGAAATGGGAACGGGAGGGGTGTGATAGGATGCGGGAAGCCAGAAGAACAAAGGGAAAACGGCTGCCTTGATCCCGAAAGCCAGCAGGAAAAGCGTTGCGAGGGTGATCACCAGGTGCGAGGGTCTGCTCTCCCTCAGTTGCATGGCCAAATCCGCCATGTTCAGGGTCCCATAAGTCCCGTAAAGCACTCCGATGGCGGCAAGAAAAAGGGCGGAGGATAGGAGATTCAAAGCGACGTATTTGATGGTGCCCTCCAGTTGCGGCTTCTCCCCCCCGAGTCCGAGAAGGACGAAGGATGCGATGAGCATCACTTCAAACCATACATACAGATTGAAAACGTCTCCCGTAAGAAATGACCCGCAGATGCCCATGATGAGAAAATGGAGGAGAGGGGTGTAACCGAAGGACTCCCTGGCAGGATCGATTTCGATCCATGATGCGATGGAGATGAGGAGTACCACCAGGGCCGTTGCCACAATGAGGAGGGCGCTCAGTGTGTCGGCCACGATAGTGATGCCGTAGGGTGCCGGCCAGCTGCCGATCTGTGTTGAAAGATAGCCTCTTTCAAGGACGCACAAAAATATGGGAACGGAGGCGCACAGAAGAACCAGAGAGCCTGCAAAACCAACGGCTCTCTGGATCCCCGGTCGATGACGGAAGGACAGTGCAATCACTGCCGTCAACAAAGGGATAACGATGATGAGAGGTAAGGCGTTGCTCATGGCCCCCCATTCAGGTTCGCTGGATGATTCTGTCACACTCTTCAGCTTGTCAGATCGCTGGATTGGAGGTCTTTCAGATCCTCGGTACCGGTTGCCTGGTAAGTGTGTTTGATGAGAACGATGGCAAATGCCTGGACTCCGAAGCCTATGACTATGGCAGTCAGGATGAGTGCTTCCGGAATGGGGTCGGCAAATCCCCCGACAAGTCGCGTCTCCCAGGGATGCATCACCGGAGGCTGACCCCGAACGAGGCCGCCCATTGTGAATATCAGGAGATTGGCGGCGTGGCCCAACAGAGATAAACCGATAATGAGCTTAATAATACTTCTACGCATCACCAGATAGATCCCTGCCGCGTAGAGTCCGCCCACCGCTACTGCCAGTTCCACTTCCACAGTCACTCCTCCGCCATGGTGAAGAGGATGGTCAGGCTGACTCCGATCACGACCAGATAGACTCCCACGTCGAATAAGAAAGGAGTACCCACTTTTCCAATTACCGGGAAGACCTTTTCCACCCAAATCCCTGTCATGAAAGGCCTGCCTTGGAGCAGGGAAATCCAGGCACTCACCGAAGCCAGAAAAAGCCCGGCGCCCATGAGGGAGCGCGGATCAATGCGCAGAATCCGCCGGGCCTTTTCGACATTAAATGCGATCATGTAGAGGGAGAAAGCCGATGCAGCGACCAGCCCTCCTACAAATCCCCCTCCCGGCTCGTTATGCCCCCTGAAAAGGAGATAAACGGACAGGAGCAGCAGCAGGGGCAGGAGGAATCGAGTCGCCGTGGAGAGGATGATGGAAGACATCAGGGAATCTCCTGGTGATTATCATGAAAATATGCACTGACCAGTGGGTCGGGATTCATATCCCGCCAAGAAAGCGATTCATTCTTTTTGGGGAGTACGGACTAATGGTTCGTGAAAGTCTATTATTCAGTGCTTTCTCAATAGCTTGGTCGGGATTGCGATCCCGACTGCGTTTGCACCCGGATGTCGGGTACGGAAACCCGACCTGCGAAGCACCCGTGATCGGGGTGGATTGAGAAGTCACGTTATTCAAAGACAATAAACGCGAGTGGTTGACGATTTATCGATCCCCTTCTTCTCCTGATGGAACTCGGAGCTTAACCAGGGAGTAGACTCCGATGGCGGCCACCGTGAGCACCGTGATTTCTCCCAATGTATCAAAGCCCCTGAAATCCACAAGAATGACATTTACGACATTGCGCCCTTTGGCCAGCACAAGGCTGTTTTCAGCGTAGAAGGTGACAATCTTTCCCCCGCCTCGCGAAGCGTTGACAGCCAGAACAAGAAGCGCGGTGACGGCCCCTGCCGACAGGGCGATAATGCCATCCCTCAATCGGTTGCGCCTTCTGGACAGATTCTTTAACCTGGGCAGCCTGAAGAGGACGAGCATAAGGAGAATGACGGAGAGAGTCTCGATGGCAAACTGTGTCATGGCCAGGTCCGGCGCGCTGAAGAGCAGGAAAACCAGGGCGACGCTGTAGCCGACGACACCCAGTGCCACAATGGCCACCAGCAATGAATCGGCCTTGACCGCAATAACGGTTGAGGTCAAAAGGACGACGGCAATGATCGCCTCGTAGAGTCTCACATCGCGCCAGCGGTGCAATAACAGGTCAGACACTGAAAGTTCATCCCGGCTGAGGGCCCAGGAGAGGAAGGCGACGGCGGTGAGAACCACGGTCAGGAGATAGATATTCAGGCGGCCGCTCTGAAAGAACCGGGTTTGTCGGCGTGCGATTACCTCCAGCAGGGTCAGAGAAGAGTCATACAGGGCCGCGGGACCGACTTGCCTGAAAATGCTCCATCCGGCCAGGAACTTCCTGACAATGCTCCATTTCCAGAAGACGGCTCCACCCGCGAGCAGACTGCCTATGCTTAGCAAAAGCTTCAGGTCCCATCCGTGCCATGCTGGGTGCTCCAGCGCAACCGACTGACCCAGGGAGGCATGGACAGCGGGGACGATGAGGGAGGAGTGCAGGATGCCGGGGAACAGGCCCAGGAGAAGTCCGAGAGAGCCAAAGACAAGAGGACCGAGCCACATGCCCGGCGGAGGTTCGTGAGGGATCTTTGGAAGCTGCGCATCCCCTCGGAAAAAGGGCCTTACGGCGACAATCCCTCCCATGGTGACAAACACCATGCCGGTAAAAACGGCCGAAGAGGTGAAGAGAAACGGCAAAGAGGCATTCAATGTGGATTCATAGAGCAGTTCCTTCCCAATGAACCCCAGAAAGGGATAAACACCCGCGCTGGACAAGGCGGTCAGGAACGCGGCGGCACAGGTTAACGGCATAGCCCTCCCCAATCGCCCCAAATCCTCGGCATCTCTGGTCCCTGTCTCGTGGTCGATGATTCCGGCGACGAGGAACAAACCGCCCTTATACAATCCATGAGCCGCGAGGAACAGCATACAGGCATGGAGGGACGTCGGAGTTCCCATGCCGATGAGAAGCACGCAGATACCGAGGGCGCTCACAGTGGTGCAAGCGAGAATACGCTTGAGATCCTTCTGGACGAGAGCCAGCCAGGCGCCGGTTACCATCGTTCCGGCTCCAAGGGGAATGATCCAGTTCTGCCAGAGTTCCGTCCCCCCGAGAATGGGGCTGAATCTGGCCAGCAGATAGACACCGGCTTTCACCATCGTGGCGGCGTGGAGGTAAGTGCTTACGGGAGTGGGGGCTTCCATGGCATTGGGCAGCCAGAAATGGAAGGGGATTTGCGCTGACTTGGTTGCGGCGCCTGCAAGGATAAGAAAAAAGATGGCCGGATAGAGGGGCGATGCTGTCAGCTGAGAAGCGCCTTGCAGCATGGCCGAGGTTTCAAAGGTTCCCGTAACCTGTTTCATGAGGAGAAAGGCCGCAAGGAGTGTGAGCCCCCCGAGGCCTGTCACCAGAAGAGCCTGAAGAGCCGAGCTTCGAGCCGCCTCCCTTTCGTGATCAAAACCGATGAGGACGTAGGAGGTTACGCTCGTAAGCTCCCAAAAGACAAACAGGGCAATGAGATTGTCGGAAAGGACGACTCCCAGCATGGAAGCCATGAAAGCGAGCAGGGTTGCATAGAACCTCCCGAGGTCCCTGTGCCCTGACAAATATTCCCCGGAATACGCGCAGACGATGGCGCCCACTACGGTGATGAGGAGCGCAAAAAGGAGGCTCAGGCCGTCAAGGCACAGTGAAAGGCCTATCTCCAGGTCGGGCAGCCAGGAATAATGGAAGAAGATCCTTTCACCCGACTGAATCCTGGGCACATAGTGGGAAAAATAGGTGAAAAGCCCAAGGGGAAGCAGGGTGATGAGCCATCGCGCCCGGTCGCGCAGTGCTCTGACCGCGACTGGAGCCAGGAGCCCCACGGCAAACCCTGCCAGTAGAGCGTAAATCATGTGAGATCTCCATGCCGGTTTGCTGATTCATGCGGGATCCGCCATGAAGACTACCCCCTGATTGGAAGATGTGTCAAGCATTCGGGAGACACCGCGAAGTTGTCACGAGACTGGAATCATAATGACAGATGGGAGTCGTCTTATCAGGGCGTGGAAGGGGGGCGAGATATGTGTCCACAGAAATGGCGGTCGGTTCCCCAGTATCATGCGTGTGAAGCATTTGCCGGCAAACTCCAGGCGGGCAGCAGCCACTGAGTGATTGCTTTCGGCTGGCGGGGTAAGCCTGGCATGACGACCGATACTCATGGGAAAGATTTCTTCCTCTTTGAGGCATTGCCCGAAGATGCGGATGAACCGGCCACTCAGCGTCTGCCCAGAATGCTGCTGGATTTCAACCGGAGGGACTACAGCTGTCTGAATCAGTCCATCGATCGCATCGTCTCACCGCGATGCCGAAAGGTCGGGCGGCATTCCCTGACGTATTGAGAAGCCACTGCTTTTCCCAGTTAGTGAAGATAGTTCCTCCATCTCCCAACCGCCGCCGAGTGCCTTGTATAGGGCGATCAAACTGGTGTTCACGTTTTGGAGACTCAGGGCCAGGGCCTCTTGGGATACATACAGGGAGCGCTGGGCCGTAAGGACGTTCAGAAAGTCTGTTTCGCCGGAAGTGTAGAGCTCCATCGCAAGCTCCACGGCCCTGCCGTTGTTCTTCACAGCCTCTTCCAGAAGCCGACGTCGCTCCTGCTCCCTGGCGTAGGCTTGGAGAGCCGCCTCCACATCCCTGAGCGCCGTCAGGACGGTCTTTTCATACTCGACCAGCGTCTGTTCTTGCATGGCTTTCTGTTCCTCGATACTCCAGCGGATTCTGCCGCTATCGAAGATGCGCCAAGTGACGGAGGGTCCGATGGACCACGCCTGAGTAGCCGGAGTCACGAGGGAAGCAAGGTCCGCACTGCTGTATCCCAGAGACCCCGTCAGCGAGAACTTGGGAAAGAGCTCGGCTGCAGCCACGCCAATGCGGGCGGTGGCGGCGTGTACTTCCGCCTCGGCACGGCGGATGTCCGGGCGACGGCGGATGATCTCAGAAGGTAATCCGACGGGAACGCGTGGAGGTGTGACGGGAAGGGGGTTCTCGACCTCAAGCTCCTTCGCCAGAGTAGTCGGTTCCTCTCCCAGCAGCACGCTGATGTTGAAAACGGCTTCCCTGGCGGCTGATTCCAGACGGGGTATTTCCGACGCCGTGGTGGCTGCCTGGCCATCGGCGCTCGCCTGATCCAGACCGCTCGCGAAACCGGCCTCAAAGCGCTTGCGGGTAATAGCGGCAGTGCGCTTCTGAGCTTCCAGGTTGCGCCGGGCAATGGCAAGCCGGGTTTGCAGACCGCGCAGGTTCATATAATTGACGGCAACGTCCGCCATGAGGGTCACTAAAACATCCCGGCGATCCTCCACCGAGGATCTGACTTCCGCATCCAGTGCTTCGACATTCCTTCGGGTTCCCCCGAAGAAGTCCAATTCCCATGAAGAATCCAGGCCCACCTGAAAGAGGTCCTGTTCCCGGCCTCCTGAACCGCCGCCAATGTTGTCGCCGGATGAATTGCCTCCGCTTCCGCTTCTTCGATAATCGGAACCGGCGTCCACCGTGGGTCCGAGAGAAGCCAAACCGGCGCCTCGGGCGGCTCTTGCCTGACGAATTCTCGCGCCCGCCAGCCGCAAATCCGGGCTGGACCGTAGAGCCCTCTGGACGAGAGTTGTGAGCACGGCATCATTGAAGGTCTCCCACCAACAAACCATCGTGATGGGCTCCTGAACGGCAATGCTCGCCGCGTCCACGGCTGAAGGGCCGGGCATGCCACTCCATTGAGAGGGTACACATGTCTTGGGTGCATGAAAGTCCGGACCCACCATACAGCCGGGCATCAGCAGCACGATGACCCCCAGACTCCACCGTAGCCATGTGCCTCCGCCATGCGCATTTCGATTTTCCATCACAGGATCCTCATCCTTCTTGTCATCGGCAGCAGCGAAAATACACAGGTTCTCCTACTCGTAGCGCAGGGCAATGATAGGATCAAGCCGGGACGCTTTCCATGCCGGGTAGTATCCGAAGAGGATACCCACCGTGACTGAAACGGCAAACGCCGCAAGCACGGCGTCCAGGGAGAGTTCCGTCGGCCATTTCAAAAACAGGGTTACCAGGGCCGATGCCCCTCGACCCACCAGGATTCCCGCCACTCCTCCAAAGAGACAGAGAACAACCGATTCCGTGAGAAACTGCTGGAGAATGCTCGGCTGCCTGGCCCCCACCGCCATGCGCAACCCGATCTCCCTGGTGCGTTCCGTGACTGAAACAAGCATGATATTCATGATTCCCACACCCCCTACAACCAGGGAAATCAAAGCCACGGCCAGGAGAAGGTTGGTCATCATGCTTGCGGTTGATGATAGGGTATTGGTCATCTCGGTCATATCCCGGACATCGAAGTCGTCCAGCATATCGGCACGTATCCTGTGGCGCTCACGGAGAAGCTGCTGGATCTCCTGGATGGCGACAGGTATTTGAGGCGTTGAGACCGCGGCAGCTACGATATGGTCGACGTTGACGAATCGAACCAGCAAGGGTGTGTTGGCCGCCTGCGTTGACGAAGCTTCAGGATATAGACTGGCTTGCCCTGTCGGGTAGAGATTGCTTATGGTGTTGGTCTGCTCCGTCGTGCTGGAAGAGGAACTGGCGCTCTGGTTGGAGCTGCTCAGAGAGGTGCCGGCCACCCGGTACTTTATGGTCGTCCATGGGGCCAGCAGAATGTCGTCCTGGTCCATCCCCATCATGTTGGCACCCTTACGGCCGAGAATCCCAACGACCTTGAACGGTACATTGTTCACCCGAACCTCTTTTCCAATTGGAGATTCCCCTTGAAAGAGCTCGCGGACCAACGTCTGTCCCAGCATGCAGACCTTGGCCGCATTGCGCACATCCTGGTCGGAAAAAGTGCGCCCATCTGCAAGATCCCATCCCCTTACGTCCAGAAAATCGTCGGTGGTGCCATGAATGACGGATGGGACCCAGTTTCGGGTGCCGTAGATCACCTGAGTTCGTGCCCTTACCACCGGAGCGACGGCGGCTACCGCCGGGCAATTGCTGCGAATGGCATCCGCATCTCCTGGAGTGAGAGTCTTGACGCTTCCGGTTCCATGACTGGCGCCGCCGCTTGCGGCAGTTCCGGGGAGGACGATGAGATTGTTGGCCCCCATGCTGGCGATGGACTTTTGAATGGAGGCCGAAGAGCCCCTGCCGATCTCCATCATGGTGATGACCGCCGCCACGCCGATGACAATACCCAGGGCAGTAAGAGCCCCTCGCATGATATTGCGGCGCAGCCCGTGCAAAGCTGTCTTCAGCATGCGCATGCAACCGGAAACAGCCAACCCCCTTGCTCGTCCCGGCTCACCTGCGGTGTCCGCAGGCTTGGCATCCT
>JAAYUJ010000153.1 GCA_012517775.1 Deltaproteobacteria bacterium | reverse complement strand
CATCCCCAAGAGTGACCTTCCGTATGTGTTCGATCCGTTTTTTACTACAAAAGCGGTGGGGGTGGGTGCCGGGCTTGCTCTCGTGAATCGCATTGTCCAGGAGCATGATGGGCTTGTAACCGTTGAAAGTGAACTCCTCACAGGCACCAGTGTCAAGATCCAGCTCCCCCTGACTCGAAGAGACTGATCTGAATGCTGAAAGTAGTTCACGCCAAGGATATCGGGAGGCATGCCAATGTCATGAGCCAATGCTTTCCAGGCGCGGTTTGTTTCGATGATGACACCTTCCCGGTCCAGAACGGCAAATTGGACGGATAGAGAATTGAGCACGGCTTCTGCAAATCGTTCCGCATCCTCTTCTCTGCCAGTTCCCTCTCAGGGGCGCCGACTCTCTCCAGACGCTCTTTCCTTGTCAGACCCTGGGGGGGCATACATCCCCCCTCCCGGGAAATCCCTCCACATGGCCTCCTGGCCCACTCCCTTTTCGATGACATTGTCTGCCGGTGCAACTACTCTCTTTTCAGGGCCTTCTGAATCGCAAGGGCCAAGTCGCGCAATGTCACAGGCTTCATCAAGTAGGCTTTGATTCCAATTTCCCTCGCCCGGTTCTCGTCGATCATCTCACTGAAGCCCGTGCACAGGATGATCGGGATGTCCCGCCGGATTTTCAGGATTTCCCTTGCCAGTTCTGCGCCGGTCATGTGGGGCATGGTCTGGTCGGTGATAACCAGATCGAAGCGCCCGGGTTGCGATCGGAAGACCTCAAGGGTATCGATGCTGCTGTACCTTGCCGTGACGTCATACCCCAGTTGTTCCACCATGACCTTCAGGACCTCGACCAGGGCTTTTTCGTCATCCACCAGAAGAACATGACCTGTTCCAACGGGCAGGGACGACAGACCGGGGGCCGATGACGACTGGATCGCCGTGCTTCTTGGGAGGAGAACATGAAAGGTGGTCCCCTTCCCGGGCTCACTTGATACGGCAATCCCTCCGGACAGGTTCTTGACAATCCCGTAGACCACCGCCAGCCCCAGGCCGCTTCCCTCACGTGGTCCCTTGGTTGTGAAGTATGGCTCGAAGATCCGCCGTCTCACAGCTTCCTCCATCCCGTGTCCCGTATCGGATACGGAAAGCCGCAGATATGGTCCACTCTCCACGGAATATTGTCCAGCAGAACTGGGATCCAGGTCGATATTGGCAAGAGCGATCTCCAGCACACCGCCTTTGTCCCGCATGGCATGACCGGCATTGGTGCACAGGTTCATCAGCACCTGGTGAATATGGGTCGGGTCGGCCATTACCGTGCTGAAGACAGCATCCGGGTCGATACTGCGACGAATCTCGATTGTTGAGGGCAGCGACGGTCTGAGGAGGTCGACGGCTTCCTTTACAATGGAGCCGACCTGGATCAGTTTGCGCTCCTCCCCCGCCCTGCGGCCAAAGGTGAGGATCTGCCTGGCCAGGTCTTTTGCACGGTAACCGGATAGAATGATCTGCTCCATGTTGCTGCGCAGCGGGGAATCCTCGGGTATCTGTTGGAGGGTCAACTCGGAGTAGCCGATGATGGGGCCGAGGATGTTGTTGAAGTCATGGGCAATGCCTCCCGCCAGTGTCCCTATTGCTTCCATTTTTTGCGCCTGAACCAGCATGGATTCCAGCATCTTGCGGTCTGTGATGTCCTGGATGGTGCCCTCCACGTAAAGGATATCCCCTTTACTGTTACGCGCAGCTCGAGCATTCATGGAGATCCATGCGATGCTCTTGTCCTTCCTGAAGAACCGAACCTCAAATTCCTGGACTGTGCCTCTATCTTCCAGTAATCGCAAAAAATCAGAGTGGCGTTCCGGATTCACATAAAGTTGCAGGGAAAGGTCAGTGATCGTGTTGATGAATTCCTGGGGGGAATCGTACCCAAGGATGCTGGCAACAGCCGGGTTGGCGCTGATGACCCGGCCCTCGAGAGTGGTCTGAAATATGCCTTCTATCGCGTTCTCAAATATACTTCTGT
>JAAYUJ010000152.1 GCA_012517775.1 Deltaproteobacteria bacterium | reverse complement strand
GCGGGAAAATTCCAGGAAATTCTGGAGTATGGCATCGATGTGCCGAATCTCGTCAGAGATGACATCGAAGTCCTCCTTTTGAAGGTGTGTGAGATCCAGACTCCGTTCCAGGGAGAAGAGCCTCATCTTCACGGAAGTGAGCGGATTGCGGACGCTGTGGGCGACACCGGCCGCCAGTTTGCCCACCATGGCAAGCTTCTCGGACTGGAGAAGGTGTTCACGGCTTTGTTGGAGCTCCGATTGGGTTTGATCCACATCCTCGACGAGCTTCTGGATGCGATCCTGCAAGGCCTGCACTTCATCATGGAGCTTCAGGTTTCGCCTCTCGGAATCCGGCCCCACGGCAAGTCTTCTGATGGGTTCAAGAATCTGATTTGTCAAAAGAAATGTCAACAGGCCGCCAAGAAGAAAACAGAAAACCACGGCGGCAATCACCAGTGCAACCGCTCGAATTCCACGGGACTTAAACCAGTCAACTCCCCCCTCAATCTCATTCTCCAGCGCTTTCACGACCTCGTCGCATCGTTCGATGAGCTCCGCAAAGCTGGCGTGAAGCTCATCAGCCGGTGAGGAATTCGCCGACTTCCCATCGGATTGGGGTGCAACCAGGAGGTCACCGGCCTCCACAAAACGGGCAAACGTAGATTTCATTCCCTCGAAGAAATCCAGGTTCTTCCTCGAAGCCACCGTCAGTCTGATCTTGGTCAGAAAGTCCTCGGACTTGCTGCGCTGATTGTGCAGCTCTGAAAGGATGGCGGGATCTCTCCTCACAAGATACGAAAATACGCAGGCCTTCTGGATTGCCAGAGAGGTTTCAAAGCTCCATGCCGCGTTCAAGGCTTCCCAGTTGGCATCCCATGAACGGCTCAAACCGGGATTCCTGTCTCGAAGGAGCCACAGGACCCCCGCCGATTCAACAAGGACACCAAGCAGCAGCAGAAAGACAAGCACAAATACTCTGGACCGAAGACTCAGCGTTTTCAGAAACATGGAAGTGTTTCACCTCGATCAGGGATATCCAAAAAAAAGACCTCGCTCATCTATAGTGGATTGCAGCTCCTCTGGCAATTGACAATATGCAGTACCTTCTTTCGCACGACTTTTGCGTTGCATTCCAATGGAAGAGCATCTACTTTTTCACTCTTGAATGCACGATCAAGCGCCGTTAGACTTCATGGTGAACTAGTGCGGAAGGTTATTGAGCTCCATTATGCGCAGGTCGGGATTCGATTCCCCACGACGGGATGTCGGCTTGAAAACCCGACCCACAACTGCGGTGGATGCGGAGCTTTCATCGTTTCAGGTGCCCCGAAGGGGCATGAGGGACTGCGGGAAAACCGGAGGAAAAGAACTTGGCATCTCTTGTGGAGAGATTGAACATCGCACGATTGTGGAGATCCAGGCGTCAGCCTGAGGTGAATGAGCACCTGACAGATGTTTTTCGTGCCAAGTACGAGCGTTTCAAGGATCTCCTGGATTCCAACACGGAGCTCTCCAAGATCATCACGGACATGGAAGAGAAACTCCAGGGGCACGAAACATTCGGGATGGCGTACATCCGGTCCAGGTCCGCCCGGGCCGTCTTCTACACACTGCG
>JAAYUJ010000740.1 GCA_012517775.1 Deltaproteobacteria bacterium | reverse complement strand
TGCCCCCAAGGATCACAGACCGCCCAATTGATCTTATCGCGCTCAATGTTCACATGGAAATCGTCTATGCTCTGTGCTTCGACTCCGTGGTCACTCTCGCAACCGTGAAAAGCCTCAGCAGTTTTGAGTCGCAACGGAAGATTATCTTCACGGTGGCCATTTTGGATAAAAAAGTGCAGGAAAGCCGTTTTTTCCTTAAGCCCGGCATAGAGCACATTCATCTGCAGCCCGCCGGAAAGGACCATTAACGACCATGAGCCAGAGTCGGCTCACTCCCCTACACTGAGAGTTGTCGGTCGGGTTTTTATACCCCGCACCCTCGCGCCGAGATGTGACTCTCCACGAAGGGGTAAATGCATTTTCGCCGCCACATATCTCATATCATGATGGCGGTCCAGAACCCCTTAATACCACGAATGCGGTTGAACCTGGTTGACAGGAACCGATAAATATGCAAGTATTTCACCAGATTTTTCGGAATGGTCGAGACTGAAATGGGCATGCGCCCAAGCCAAATGTCTCGCTGTAATTTGGGAAGAAGGGAGGTGAGATGTTTCAATTCCGGTGAGATCGTCTTTTCGCGACTCATGTGCATGCTCGACTTCGAGTGGTTCCTGAACCTGCTGTTGGTGTGCTCCCCTCAGAATCTCTCCTGATGATCTTTGGTGATCTTGCTGACGGAAGTCATTCAAGCGTTCTCGATCTAATTCTTGAGAGGTGTTGTTGAGTGGTTCATCCTGTGACCTATGGCATTATTCCATTTTTACATTTCCTGTTCACGTTGGCTGGCAACCCCTTTTCCGGAAGGGGCTGAGTGAAGCCTGGATTCATTAAGCTTTTTTCAATTTACCGGGAGGTTCTCTATTCTGCGCGCTCTGTTGGTTTTGCGGAACGGACTCTGACAAGATTCGATTTTTTTCCCTCATCCGGCTTTTTGTATTTCTTCCAGAGGTTGCACCGGCTTTGTTGTTGAATGAGCGGCGGGAAGAGAAGCACTGGGTGGCAGTGTGAGTCCAGGCGTGATTTGCACTTTTTTTCACAGAATGCTATCTCGCTCTACCGAACTTCATGTGCTGAAAGGAGTTTCAAATGGCTGATCAAGCTATCCCTCAGGCAACGATGCCTAGATTCGTCCCTCTTATTGGCGGAATTCTGGGAAGTACGACGTGTGGATTGTTGCTTTATGCATGGAGCGTATTCATTGCTCCGTTGAACAAGGAATTCGGATGGTCCCGTGCGGAGATTGCTCTTGCCTTCGCGATCTGCTGCCTGGTTTTCGGTCTGGTGACCATTCCCGCAGGCAGATTCAGCGATAAGGTCGGTCCGCGAAAAGTTGTCCTTACCGGTGGCATCATCCTCGCCATTGGGTTCATTTTGGCAAGCTACACCACCTCAAAAATGTGGCTCTACATCAGCTACGGTGTAATCGCTGGATTCGGCGGGGGCGTGGTCTACCTCCCCCCCATCGCCACGGCACCCAAGTGGTGGCCTGACAGAAGAGCCCTGGCCACAGGTTTTACCGTCGTCGGGCTGGGTCTCGGCTCTTTCATCATGGGTCCGCTTGCCACCTGGATGTTTGCGCAGCCCAACATCGGATGGCGCGGCGTGTTTTTCTATGTGGGCATTGCCATGGGGATCATGTGCATCATCGCCGCCATGTGTCTGCAGGTACCCCCTGCGGGATGGAAGCCTGCCGGCTGGACTCCCCCTGTCACTCAGCCGGGAACGGGAGCGGCCCACGGCGCGGACTGGACCCACGAAGAATCCCGCAGCACGCCGCAGTTCTGGTTGCTTTACGTCAGTTACTTCTGCGGTTCTTTTGCGGGACTTCTGGTCATCGGCCACATTGCTGCCCACGGTATTGACAGCGGACTGGACAAGATGACCGCATCTTATGCCGTAAGCTCTCTCGCCATCGCCAACGCTGCTGTTCGTATTCTCATCGGGGCCATTGCCGACAAGCTCGGCACCAAGAAATGTTTCCTCGGCGTTTTCGTGCTCCAGGTAGCGGCAATGCTGCTGCTCTATCCAGCCGGTTCCACCATATTCTTCCTCGCCATCATTGCCATTCTCATCGGATGGAACTACGGCTCCATGTTCACCCTGTTCCCCGCCACCTGCCTCCAGTACTTCGGACCGAAGGCACAGGGATCCAATTATGGGCTGCTCTTCAGCGCATGGGGCCTGGCAGGATTTGCCGGACCTTATGTGGGCGGCTGGCTCAAGGATACCTCAGGCACCTACTATGTACCCTTCATCGTGGGCGCTGTCGTGGTGGCCATTTCGGTCATCATCACCGCGACCTTGAAGCCACCCGTGAAGAAGGCGTAATGAGAGGAACGGCACGATAGAGATAGAGCCGTCCTGCAAGTGAAAGGCCCTGGGCGCCTGCAGAGTTTGCACCTGGCTTCAGGGCCTTCCCCGGAAATTGGCGAAGAAAACGGCCCGGAGAGTATTCACGGGCCGTTTTCTTTTGGAACATGCGTTTGTATGAAATATCACAACGCTTGACACCATAGGTTCGTCATGCAATATATAAAGCATGGTTGTGTTGTAATGTGGAATGGAGTTCTGCCGGAAAAAGAAGAAAGGAGGTGTTCACAGCAGACACATCTTGTGAACCGAGACTCAGACAACACCTCGGTAATCCTAATTTTGGTCTATACGCTTGTAGTGTCTTCTTATTTCATGATATGCGAAACGCCCGTGATCGAAATCACCTGATTATACGAAAAGCGGCGCTGTAGTCCTTCAGCTACGTGAATTTCTGTGGGTCATTCCCTTTTCCGCTCTTTCCACGTGTCCAATACAGGCAATCTTTCCCCTCTGCCTTCTTGGCTCTTTACTGATATATTGATACCTTTCCACCTGATCATACGATCTGTGCTTCAAGTCTTCATGAAAGGAAGAGGTTCTGTCTGAACCAGGGCAGGAGAAGCCAAGCCAACCGCGACTCTTTTCCGCATTACGGGGAGGAGAGGTGAATCCTTCCGGCTGTTCCACATCCAGCTTCCGTGCCTGATCAGTCAGAAACAGTATTTATCCCTCATTCATTCAACACCATTGCGCGAACGAATGACAGCCGGGGCGCGGTGACGTTCTTTTCAATCCATGCCTAAGCTTCAGATGTTCTCGCAACAGCATTCATCTCATGAAGGAGGAATCCAATGGCAGCACCCATAGAAAAAGTCCCAACCAGGGCTTGGGTGGTGACGTTTGCCGGCACCGCCGTGAACCTGTGCCTGGGTATTCTCTATGCCTGGAGTGTCTGGGCCAAGGCACTGATCAACGAGAAAATGGTCGGCCAGCCCATGACCGGAGTTAATGAGGGTTGGGTTTATCTCAACAATGCCCAGGCAGCTACACCCTTTTCCATTTGCGTCATCATTTTCGCGCTCTTGATGATTCCAGGAGGGCGCATTCAGGACAAGTACGGTCCAAAGCTCGGAGCCACTCTGGGAGGACTTCTCGTGGCGGGAGGTTGCATTCTGTCTGGTCTCATGAAGAGCTATACCGGGCTCATCATTGGCTTCGGCATTCTCGGCGGGGCTGGAATGGGGATCGGCTATGCAGCCCCGACCCCTGCCGCCCTCAAGTGGTTCGGACCCCATAAGCGCGGCCTCATCGCCGGTCTTGTTGTCGGAGGGTACGGCGGCGCGGCTCTATACATCGCACCTCTCGGGCAGTATCTCATTGACAGCATTAGTATTTCGGGCAGCTTCATTACCTTGGGCATCATTTTTTCCGTGGTGATCATCATCGCCGGGCAACTTTTATCCTGGCCTCCCGCAGGATATGTTCCCCCGGCAGCCGTCACAGCCCCTGGAGCGGCTCCTGCCAGATCATTGACCGCTGTGGACTGGGCGGCTGGAGACATGGTGAAGACATGGCAATACTATGCCCTGGTAATCATGTTCATTGGCACGACGCAGTCGGGTCTTCTCGTCATCGCCAATGCCGCCGGCATGCTGGCAACAACGGCTAAGGCCATTCCTTTCCTGGCGGCAAATGCGTGGATCCTCGCGGCCTATGGCGGGCTCGTGAACGCAACAGGACGTGTGGGCACAGGCCTCTATTCGGACAAGATTGGCCGTGGCAATGCGTATACCCTCAATTGTGGCGTGTCAGCTCTCTGCCTCTTCGCCATGCCCGCCATCATGAAGTCGGGAAATGTCTTCCTGCTGTTCCTGGCTGTTGGCATCGCCTACTGGCAGTACGGCGGAGGATTGGCTCTCTTGCCTTCCTTCACGGCTGACTTCTTCGGACCCAAGAATCTCGGTTTCAACTACGGGCTTGTGTTCATCGGATGGGGTCTCGGCTTCTTCATGACCAGGCTCGGCGGAACCATCAAAGACGTAACAGGAAGCCTGGATTGGGCGTTTTATCTGTCGGGCATC
>JAAYUJ010000151.1 GCA_012517775.1 Deltaproteobacteria bacterium | reverse complement strand
GAAGGAGAGGGAACCGGACGGGGGGACGACACTCGATGAGCCGGCATCCAGCGGGATCGTCCTGAATCCGAGAAACCCCATAAAGCATGCCGTGCCTGCTCTGAAGAGAAACGAGCCATAGGGTTCAGGATGTCCGCAATGCCATCCCTGAGTAATGAGTATTCTGCCGAAAATTCGTTATTCTGATGAGGAACGCTGCAACTTCTCCATAAGCCCAAGCAATGATAGAAGTGTAAGTTGGGTTTCCAGACCCGTCACATTGGCGCAGAGGCTGTCGGGATTGGAATTCCGACTATCTCTTGAGAAAGTATGGGATGTTATGATCTTATGACACCTTCGCACCGGGAGCAACCGTCTGCTCGGGAGTAACGATGCGAAGGACGTTCCCATCGTGAGCCGCGAGGACCATACCGTGTGATTCGACTCCCATGAGTTTGGCAGGCTGCAGGTTGGCCACCAGAACCACCTGCTTCCCCGTAAGGTCTTCCGGGGAATAATGCTGGGCGATACCGGCAACTACCTGCCGTTCTTCGCCAATATCGACCACGAGGCGGAGCAGTTTGGTGGATTTGGGGATCCTCTCAGCCTGCTTCACTATTCCCACCCGGATATCGATCTTCTGAAACATATCAATGGAAATGGCTTCCCTCTCCATTTCCCCCTTACGTCCCAGCGGTTTCTCCGGCATCTTTCCGCTCTCTTTCACTTCAATTCGGGGAAAAAGCGCTTCTCCCTTGTTCACGGGAACCCCCTCCACAAGACTTCCCCATGCAGCATCCTCATTCAGCCTCAGTTCATCGATGGGCTTCACCACCCCGAGACGCTCCAGCATCTTCTCCGCCGTGGAAGGCATGAAGGGAGCGATGAGGACGGCAACGGTCCTGTTCACTTCCAGAGCATTTCTGATGACTGTCTGCAGACGCCCCTTCATGGCCGGGTCTTTAGCCAGGTTCCAGGGGCCGGCATGGTCAATGTATTTGTTGGCTGCGTTGATGCACTCCCAGATGGAAATGAGGGCTTTGTGGAATCCGAGCTTCGGTATCTCTTCGATGACGGTTTGAACGGCTTCCCGGGCATGCCCCATGAGTTCCTGGTCCATCGCATCAGGTTGAGAACCGAACGGAGGGACATTTCCCCCGAAATATTTGGAGGTCATGGCCAGGGTCCGGCTGAAAAGGTTTCCCAAGTCATTGGCCAAATCGGAGTTGATTCTCTGAATCAGGGCCTCTTCGCTGAAATTGGCGTCCAACCCGAATACCATCTCCCTCAAAAGGAAATACCGGAAAGCATCCAGGCCGTATATGGGAACAAGATCCAGAGGGCGAATGACAGACCCTTTGCTCTTGCTCATTTTCCCCTCATTAATCTTCCAGTATCCGTGGACATTGAGGGACCGGAAAAGAGGGAATCCAGCCGCCCTGATCATGGTCGGCCAGTAAATCCCGTGTGGCTTCAGAATATCCTTGGCGATCATGTGGTGTGCCGAAGGCCAGAATTCCCGAAAGAGGGGGCCGTCTGGATAGCCGATTGCAGAAACATAGTTGATGAGGGCATCAAACCATACATAGGTGACGTAGCGATCGTCGAAGGGAAGAGGGATACCCCAGTTGAGGCGCTCCCTGGGCCTGGATATGCAGAGATCTTCAAGGGGTTCCCGCAAGAATGAGAGCACCTCGTTGCGATACCGCTCAGGCCTGATGAAATCGGGATTCGATTCGATATATTCGATGAGCCAGCCCTGGTATTTGCTCATTCGAAAGAAGTAGTTCGCCTCTTCACGTTCGACAGGCTCCCTGTCGTGATCGGGGCACTTGCCGTCCACCAGTTCCCGCTCGGTGTAGAAACGTTCACACCCGATACAATAGAGGCCCTTGTATGAGCTGAAGTAGATGTCGCCGGAATCGCGCACCTTCTGCAGTATGCCCTGCACCACCCGGACATGTTTCGGGTCGGTGGTGCGGATAAAATAGTCATTGCCGATGTTCAGTTTGGGCCATGTTTCCCGGAAGAGCCCGCTGATGCGGTCAGCGTAAGTCTTGGGATCCATTCCCGCTTCCTGAGCGGCCTGGACAATCTTGTCTCCATGCTCGTCGGTGCCGGTAAGAAAGAAGGTTTTGTACCCCAGCAGCTTGTGGAAGCGGTTGAGCACATCGGAAACAATAGTCGTATACGCATGGCCGATATGAGGTTCAGCGTTCACGTAGTAGATGGGGGTCGTGACGTAGAAATGGTTCATTCTCAGGTCTTTTTCCCTTCATTCCCTTTGGATGGGGGCTCCAGTTTCTTCTCGATCTCTTTCCCATCCTCCATAAGAACGGTGATAGTGCGTTCGATGATGTTCTGGCGAATCACTTTGCCTTTTCCCTCAGGGATCTCGATCTTCTTGCCCATTTTGGGCATGTCCTTCTTCAGCTCCTTGTACGTCTCGTATTCGTATTGAAGGCAGCACATGAGACGGCCACAAGCTCCTGATATTTTGGTGGGATTTAGACTGAGATTCTGCTCTTTTGCCATTTTGATGGAGACGGCGTGGAAGTTTTTCAGAAAAGTCGAGCAACAGAGGGGACGCCCGCATGCCCCCAATCCTCCCACCATTTTCGCCTGGTTGCGTATTCCTATCTGACGCAGCTCCACGCGTGTCCGCAGCCTGCGCACCAGATCCTTGAGAAGCTCCCGGAAGTCAACGCGACCGTCGGCGGTGAAATAGAAAATGATCTTGCTTCCGTCAAAGAAATACTCCACATCCACCAGGTTCATTTCGAGGTTGTGTGCTCGAATGCGATCGAGACAATAATTCCTTGAGTCCTCTTCGAATTCGAGGTTGTCTTGATGCTTTTGGACTTCCTCTTCAGTGGCAAGCCGCTCCACCTTTTTCAAATCGGGGCAGTGCGTGCTGGCGTTCCTGAAACAGGGCGGCTCTACCACCTGGCCGAGGCCAACCCCCTGTTCCGTATGCACCGTTACGAAATCATCCCGCTTGAGAGAAATGTCTCCCGGATCAAAATGATAGACTTTTCCTCCTTTGCGGAATCGAATTCCTACAATTCTTTCCATATAAATCGTCCTTTATGGCGATGCAGACACCTTCCAGCACAAGGTTCTTGTTGGCGTTCCTTCGAAGTTGCTGCAGTGCTTTCTCAATGTTGTCATAGAGCACGAAGAGTGTATCGACACTGACACACCCGGCCGCTCGCAAGGTTCTTTCATCTGGTACAGAAAAGGACTGATGGTCCTTGAGGAGCCGATACAGAATCAGATCCCTCATCCAGAGTTTAATCCATTCCAGATCCTGCTCCAAGGCTTCATTCCCCTGAACCCAGTTCGCCACAAGGGGAAAGAGCTCGAGTATGGTCAATCGGCCAAGGCCCTCGATCTTTTTCAGAGTTTCCTTACATTGTCCCATTCGCTCCTCGTCGCCAAAGCACCGTGCCCGCTCCAGACTCCCTTCAGAAAGTCTTGCCACCTGGCGGGCCTTGCTCTCCGGCATCCTGTGTTCTTCCTCAAGGACCTTCGCCAGAGTTTCCAGATCAAGGGGCTGGAAACGGACATGGCAGCATCGTGAGAGAATGGTGGGAAGGAGCATTTGTGGTTCAAGGGTGGTCAGGAGAAAAATATTCCTCTGTGGGGGTTCTTCCAAAAGCTTCAGGAGGGCATTGGCTGCCTCTTCATTGAGGGCCTGCGCATTCTCGATGACGATGCCGCGCCATTTGCCCTCGAAAGGCTGAAAGCGGAGCCTGGCGCGCATTTCTCGAATCTGATCCAGTTTGATAAAGGCCCTTTCAGCTTTGACTACAAGCAGGTCGGGATGGATCCCTTTCCGAAGCTTCAGGCACGATCCGCATGCGTCACAGGCGTTCATGTCCCTTGGTGCATGGCAGTTGAGTAATTTGACGAGCTCCAGCGCCATGGCCGCTTTGCCTACGCCGGCCATGCCGCTGAAGAGCATGGCGTGAGGGATTCGGCCCGATTGGAAAAGCCTTCTGAGAAAGCGCTTGGCACGCGGCTGCCCTGGGACATCTTCGAAAGACACAGTCAGTTCACCTCTTGCCGGCAAAGGATTATGGACCTGCCTTCTTCCTCTTCCCTTCCGATGCCCATATGCTCAGCTGGACCGCTCGATCAGCAGGAGGCTCCATTTCCACGAAAGGAGGTTCTTCGGTCGATGGCGGCAATCCTCGAAAAAAGAAGCGGTCGTACATGGACTGAAAGGCGGTCCAGGCTTCATCGCTTCCCCTGGACTCAGCCAGGATACGGTTGAGGCTGTTCATCTTTGCATCCAGGTCGTCGGCAAAATGCAGGACAAATGCTTCCCGGGTCATGGGAAGCTTCACCGCCCCAAATTCCGCTTCTCCATGATGGCTGAGAATCAGATGCTTGAGGAGCATCGCCTGCTCGGGGGGAAAGTCCCGCATTTGCCGGAGCTTTTCTTCCAGAATTTCCACACCGAGGACCATATGACCGAGAAGCCTCCCTGCGTGAGAGTAATCGATGCACAGATCGTAGACGAATTCGTCGATCTTTCCAATATCGTGAAGCACGGCTCCGACAACGAGGAGGTCCCTGTCGAGGTCGGGGTAGAGCCTGCAAATTTCGGCTACCAGGGTTGCCACCGAGAGCGTATGCTCGAGTAGTCCGCCCAGATAGGCATGGTGCATGGACTTGGCAGCTGGAGCGATCTTGAAGCGGTCCATGAGCGCCGCATCATCGAGGACGTGCTTCATCAGGCGATGAAGGGGGCGGCGTTTCACCCCGGACACCATCCTGGTAAGGGTCTCGAAAAGAGCCCTGGTATCCAGTGGGCATACGGGCAGGAAATCGGAAGGATCGTAATCCTGTTTGGCGAGGGGCGATATTTCCTGAATTTGAAGCTGCAGCTCATCCCTGAACATCTCGCTTCGGCCCCGGACGAAGACGACTCCTTTCTGGGGGATGCACTCAGCGGTCTCCTGGGCCCTTTCCCAAACGCGACCGGTAATTTCCCCCGTCTTGTCCACAAGTTTGAGGGTGAGAAAAATCGTTCCATTTCTGGCGGTTCTCAACTGTTTATCGGCGACCACGAAGGAGCCGGCCACATCCTGATTCGGTTGAATGTCGTGAACATATGGTTTTGCCACAGCGTGCCCCCCGCGGGAAAAATCCACATCCACCAACAGACACTTGTATAGTATACGTTCAGGAAGCATGTCAAACTGCGACTTTCCATCGGTGTGAACTTGTCATCATCATGGAAATCCCATAAGATGATTCGGAAAAATCTCGCTGCCAGGAGTCGCTATGGAAATAATCGCCAGGCTCGGGTCGCTTCTCGGCCTTTCCTTCATATCAGGAATCAACCTGTACGCCACGGTAGCCGTTGCGGGTCTGTGCCGCAAGTTTGGCCTTGTCCAGGGACTCCCTGCAGAGTTCGACATCCTCGCCAACGACGCAGTGATTGCCGTCGCCATTCTCCTTTTTGCTCTCGAATTTGTCATGGACAAGGTGCCGGGTCTGGATACCCTGTGGGACTCCATCCACACCGTGATCAGGCCTTTCGGGGGAGCCATGCTCGCCCTCATGCAGGTCGGCGATGCATCACCCGCCATCGAGGTGATTGCCTTCATGCTCGGGGCAAGTCTGGCATCCACCGCACACATCACCAAGGCAGGCACACGCCTCATCATCAATACCAGCCCTGAACCCTTTTCCAATATCCTCGTCAGTCTTGCGGAAGATGCAGGGGCTATCGGGTACACCTACATGAGCCTTGCCTATCCTCAACTGACCATCGTGGTGACCTTGGTCTGCCTCGTTCTCATCGGCCTTTCAATGCCTCTCATATTCCGAACCATCCGAATGCTTTTCTCCGCACTCTTTTTCAAAATAAAATGTTTCCTGTTCCACGAATGCGCCTGGACTTCGTCCCGTGCACTCCCTTATACACTGGACGCCTTTTTCGATGAGCACAGGGAGACCGACGAGAAATTCCTCTGGACGGGTCAGGCCTATGCGATCAGAGTTCCGCGTGTTCCCAGGCATTCCAGGATCCAGGCTATTGTCACCTCCAAACGGGTACACATCCTTTCCCGCCATTGGAGGAGACTTCAGGACCATGTCGTTGCTGCCGATGAATTGACCCAATCCAAGTCCTACCCGGGGTTCCTGCTGAGCAGATGGCTTCTCAGGACTTCCAGGGGTGATCTGCTCTTTTACCTCTATCCGGCCCTTGCCAGAACACTTCCACAAGACCTCACGGCACGAGCGGAACACGATGAATACCCACTCCGAAGTCGGTAGACGGGGAGCTTACACCGCCATTCATACGGATGAATCACTCTGGGAAAGGATCACATGCCCCGGGGTCACGCCTCATGGCCAGGAGATCCACACCCTGGCCAGGCAACTTCCGGTTTGGCTCGCAGTATTTCGCTACAGAGTTTCGCGTCCGCTCCTCTGGATTGTGTTCGCCGGCGGAACGGGTACGGGCAAATCCACCATATTCAACGCCCTGTGCGGCAAGACCCTGAGTGAAACAGGAGTTGAGCGTCCCAAGACATCAGGACCCATTGCCTTTGTACACCGGAATGCTCCCATAGAGGAGGGATTTCCCTTCTGCGCCATGGCTGTCAGGCGCATTTCCATGGAATCGGTTCCTTCACAGGGCCAGACCGGAGTCATGGGGGAGATGACTCTAATCGAGCACGGTGATGAAACCCTCACTCATTGCATCCTGGTGGATACCCCTGATGTGGACAGTGTGGAGCTGCGCAACCGGGAGGCTGTGGACGCCCTCTATCTTCTGGCCCATGTGGTGGTTTTTGTGGCCAGCCAGGAGAAGTACGCCGATGAAGTTCCCTATCAATTCCTGGCGCGGGTGGTTGCAGACGGGAAGCCCTGTTTCCTGCTCCTCAACAAAGCGGCGGATTTGCCCGCCACCGATGATGTCCTGTCCTGCCTCGAGGCACAGGGGCTTGTCCTGGACCGCCGAAAATTCCATGCCTTCCGTCATGTAGCGCCCGATCCGGCCTCTGCGCTGGTTGAAACGAGTTCTTTCAAGGCATTTCAAGGTGCTTTCTTTCGTTGGGTGGCGAAAAGTGAAGCAGACCGTGTGATGCACGACGAGGATGATCGGGCTGCCCGTGCTTTGCATGGAGGAATCCGCCGGCTGTTCGACTTACTGCGGATGGAAGAGGATGCAGCCGGTAAATGGAGGGAACACCTGGATCTGTTTTTCCACGATGCCTGCAGGACTCTTCTCGATGCTCAGCAGAGGCATTTCACCGAGGGAACCCGGGAGACACTGCAGAAAGAAATCCGCCGGCATTTCAGTAAGTACGACCTCCTGCGCACTCCAAGGCGCATCGTCTCCCAGATCATTCGAACACCACTGGAACTGTTTGGAATCATAGGAAGCAAGGCCGAAGAGTCGCACAGGGACGATCTTCTGCGCTTGCGTCAGAGGATTGACTTGGTTCCTGTGAAAGCTGCTCTGGAGAGGTTCAACAGGGAGGTCCTGGAGAAGCTTTCTCCCCAGGATGAATCGGCACCCCTCTATGAGAGATTGCGTGACTCACGGATAGTACTCACCGAGGAGGAAATCAAGGATAGAATCTGGGAAGAGCAGGACCGGCTCGCCGCCTGGATCGAGGAAACGTTCGAGAAGCTGGCGAAGGGCATTCCCAAGTCAAAGGAGTGGGGAATATACTCCGCTTCAATCCTTTGGGGGGGTCTGATCCTTTCGCTTGAAGCTGCCATCGGCGGCGGCATCACCATATTGGAAGCGGTGTTGGATACGGCCGTCGCTCCTTTTGTGACCAAAGGAGCCGTGGAACTCTTTGCCTATCAGGAGCTCCAGAAGATCGCGCGGGAGCTGGGCAGAAGGTATCAGGCCGGACTCCTTTCCACCCTTCGTATGCAGCGGGATCGCTATGCTGCGTGCCTCGATTCTCTTCTCACTTCAACGGATACCCTTCAGCAGCTCAGATGCCTGGAGAAGAAACTCTCCAAAGCGACGGGGGCAGTGCAGTGACGGCATGCATCCTGGAGCAGGCTTTGAATACAATACAATTCTCGGCCGTGATGCCCAACGCCTCTCACGAGGAGTGCAAGAGGCCGAGAGAAATTTGAGAAATCGGGCCGTGACAGTACAGAATACAGAGGGAAGAACAGATGTCTGCAAATGAACCATTACAGAACAGGCTTGCCGTCCTGATTGATGCCGACAACGCCCAACCCTCCATCACGGAGGGACTGCTTTCGGAAGTGGCTAAATACGGAGTTGCCAGCGTGAAGCGCATCTATGGCGACTGGACCACGCCGAGTCTGAGCGGGTGGAAGTCCGTCATCCTGGAGCATTCCATTCAGCCGGTCCAGCAATTCCGCTATACAGTCGGAAAGAATGCCACGGACAGCGCCATGATCATTGATGCCATGGACCTGCTTTATGCAAAACGCTTCGATGGGTTCTGCCTGGTATCCAGTGACAGTGATTTCACCCGCCTCGCCTCCCGCATCCGGGAGGAAGGCCTGATGGTGTATGGATTTGGAGAAAAGAAGACACCAAGAGCGTTTGTATCCGCTTGTGACAAATTCATCTTCACGGAAGTCCTGCGTTCTCCCGAGAGTGCAGAGCCTGCAGCCAAGCCGAAGAGCACAAATGAATTGAAAAGGGATACTAAACTGGTTACCCTTCTCCGCAGTGCCGTTGAAGCGGCCTCGGACGAAACGGGCTGGGCCCATCTGGGTGCCGTCGGAAGTAACATAGCCAAGCAGGCACCCGAATTCGACCCCCGCAACTACGGCTTCACCAAGCTTGGCCAGCTGGCGGCGGCCATCAAGCTCTTCGACTTGGACGAAAGAGTTCATAGTGACGGTCGTTCCAGATCCATCTACATTCGGGACATGCGCAAGAAAACGGAAAAAGAAGTAACTTCTCAATAAGCAGGTCGGGATTTCAATCCCGACAGCCTTTGCGCCAAGTTGTCGGGTATGAAAACCCGACCTGCGAAGTTGTGGATACGTGAGCTTGTTGAAAGGTTGCGAAAAGAAACAGGAACGGTCCGTTTTCGCGGAGAATAATCACAGGAGCCTGACACATCATGGTCCAGAGCAGCTTGGTTTGCAATCATGATATCGGGTTGTTTGTTCGGGATTGCTCAGGCTGTCAAGGTTCTCTTTTTATGACAGCCTCTCAGACGCGAGCTGACTCTTGAGAGTTCTCCTGATCAATGGCAATCTCAAGGACGATTTTCTCGCCGCCCCGCCCATCGGGCTTTCCTACGTGGCCAGTGCCGCGGAGGATGCCGGCCATGACGTGAGGGTCCTGGACCTCTGTTTTCGGAAGAACATACGCCGAGATATGGAGAATGCTCTGCGAGGGTTCTGCCCGGAAGCAGTAGGCATTTCCATAAGAAACATAGACAACGTCAACTTGCTTCATCCAGTCGATTACCTGCCGGAGGCCGAGAAGATGGTCCGGCACATCAGGAAACTCTCCGATGCCCCTATCGTCCTGGGCGGTTCCGGAGTGAGCCTGAGTCCGCGATCCGTTTTCGAGAGGCTCGGGGCGGATTACGTCATCGCAGGTGAAGGAGAAGCGGGTTTTGTAAAGCTTCTTGACAGGCTTCAAAACGGAAGCTCACCAGGCGATATTCCCGGGCTGGGGATGAAGGTCAACGGGGAGTATTGCATGACCCCCCCCGTTCTCGGGGACTTCCGCGGCAAGGATGCCCGTCTCGGGCGCTGGGTCGACATGAGACCCTACATGAAGATGGGGAGCAGTTACACCATACAGACCAAAAGAGGATGTCTGTTGCGGTGCATCTACTGCACGTACAATCAGGTGCTGGAGGGGAGTAAGTTGCGCCTGAGACCTCCCCTGGAGGTGGTTGATGAACTGGAAGAAGCCCTACTCAGATATCAGCCGGAATCTTTCGAATTCGTGGACTCGGTTTTCAATCTCCCTAACGATCACTGTATGGAAATCCTGGAGGAGATTTGCAGGCGGCCATGGAAGGCTCGATTCACCGCCATGGGAGTTCACCCGGCCAGGCTTGACCTACCCGTTATGGATCTCATGTGGAAAGCCGGGTTCAGGTCTTTCATGATCACGCCGGAATCGGCGTCGGAGACGATGATCAGAAACTATCGCAAGGGGTTTTGCGTCGACGATCTGGTTCACGCTGCGGAAGCCGTCAAGAAGACACCCTTCACCGTCATGTGGTTTTTCCTGGTGGGAGGGCCCGGCGAAACCAATGGAACCCTCAAAGAGACCCTTGACTTCAACCTGAAGCACCTGCAACCGGTAGATCGCCCTCCCTACAACATGTGCAATTTCTACCTGGGAGTGAGGCTCTATCCCGGAACCGAAATGTGGGAGATCGCCGGAGAAGACAAGTTTATCACGGATGATAGCGATCCGCTGGATCAACTGTGGTATGTCTCCGAAGGTCTCGATCTTCAGCGGGCTGTTGATCAATTGGTTGACGCAGCCCGAACCTGCCCGGAAATCGTCCTCGGTTTCGACGAGCAGTTCCTGGCCCTTTCCGGCATCGTGTCAAGGGTGGGAGATCTCTTCCGCATGGTCAAGCCATACTGGCGGCATACATGGGGCCTCAACCGGCTCCTCATCATGACCGGTCTCCGATATCCCTTCGGACCGCCGGACGTGGTGCCGCGGATAAGACAGTATCTGAAGCGTCAGGGGTATCGCGGCCTCCATCTCAGCAGAGGCGCAGGATCCGGTCGCTCCTGTACGGGGGGATCACACTGAATCGATACTTCGGATCACAACACCGCTGCGATTTCATTTGCAAAGGCTGAAGCTCGGATCAATAACGGGCGACCTGACCCCCGTGCAATCCAGAATAGTGTGAAAGAGATGGTCATGACTCAATGGCGCGTCCAGGTGCTTCCTCAGAGCTCCATACTTTTCCGCGTTACTGAGGATGTATCTTTCGGAAGCCCAGATAAAGAACGGGACTTTTTTCTGTTCAGGGTAGCCCGCGTCCTGGCCGTGTCCGAAGCGACCTTCTTCTCCGAGGGATTCGCCATGATCCGAAACATAAAAAACAATGGCGTTGGAGTCTCGTACTCTTTCGATCACCTCCTTGATAAAGTGGTCCGTGTACAAAATGGTGTTGTCGTATGAATTCACCAGTTCGTCGATGGAGCAGTTGCCGGGTTCCTTCTGTGTGCATACGGGCTGGTAGACTCTGAAGGCATCCGTATAATGGTTTTCCAAAAACCAATGGCTTCCTACTGTATGGATGACGACCAGTTTTTTCTGGATGGGCTGATGAAGATTCTGATCGAACACCCCTAGCAAGTCTTCATCTACCAGCCTGGTGAAAATGAATTCATCCCCTTTGTTTCCGAAATAGACCGAAGCGGCTTCCTTAGCGATAGACGTGACAGGTGTATCGTTTTGTCCCATGACTCTCTGATTGGAAATCCATGCGGTATGGAATCCCAGCCTTCTGAAGACCGAGACCAAAGAGGTTTCCTCGATGGAAGGGTCCCAATGATTGGATGTGGCTCGGGTCATCATGCAGGGGACGGATTCACGCGTGGTCACTCCACATGACGTGACATCTCCAAAAGAAATCACCCCTATTCTTTCAAGATTCGGGGAAGTCTCCCTGGCGTAGCCATTGATATGAAAATGATCGGGTCTGGCCGATTCCCCGATGATGAGCACTACGGTAATATCCTCGTTCCCTTCCTGTGAGAGGGTCCCGACCAGAGAAATATCCTGCTTGTTCCGGGACATGTTCTTGAACCTGTTCTGTTCTCTTGCATAGGTGAAGGTGGCTTCAAACAGACCGAAGGGCAAAGGAAGGGGGCTGGGGAATTCAGAGTATAGTGCGAATAATATGGTGACAATTGCAGATAGAGCGATTGTTCTGATTTTGGTGCTTGTGCGGCATTGCGACCAACTCTTGTTGTATATATATAGAATGACCATTGAGAGCGCAAGTCCGACCAGGACATTTGTAATCAATCCTTGACCAATCAGACCCGAAATTTCTTCGAGATTGGATTCCTTGGCGCACGCAATGGCTTGTGCATTGATGTTGACCATCTTGAACCGTTGGATGAAATGTGATGCAACAGCGCTGACAAAAAATATGAATGGAAGGGTAATAGAGAAAAGTCTCATGTTGATGGATATTGTCTGATACAATGCATAAGTGATCATGCATAGCACAACTAAATTCTTTGATATATGCAACAGATTGCCATCACCCCATGTGGTGATGAAATTATAATTATATATCCAATTGTACAATATGGATATGAACATCAGGAAAATTGAATAAAATATCCATTCTCGATCACATAACCAATGGGAAAACTTCATTTTTAAACCTTCAGCAACCATTCACCTGTTTGCAGAGATACATGCAGTTCTTGAGCATGGTGCAGATTTGGAGAGCCGACTCTGCATCCGAGTCCGGACATATCAAACTGGCGGAATACTTGTGGGAATCTTTTCAATTCCGTTCCAATCGGGATATTTGATCGAGTGTTCATGATCCTTCATCGACATCGTACCATTTCTTTGCTATTTTAACAGAGTAGTCTTATTTCAGGTACTTTCTCATTAGGATGGTCGGGATTCCAATCCCGACAGCCTTTGCGCAAATGTGTCTCATATGGAAACCCGACCTGCAGAACGGTCGTCACCCGCAGATTTTGATACGTTACACCGGCAAACCTATGGTTACCGGGACTTATCGGGAAGTGACTATTTCAGGCAGGGTCAATTCTGGCCCGAAGATCATCTATCCCCTGAAAGGGAAATCGAGAGTCTCACCCCATTCCTGCAGGAGGCGTGTCGCTTTGCCTCAGGTAATGTCTTCGTCCGATTCCCATGAATGGAAGAGCGGATGGAAAGCAAGCGCCTGTCTCGAAAAAGACCAGGGATCTCTGTTGTTTTGCCGCGGCAGTTGGGGTAAGAGCAAACTGACCTTTGTGCTCGATTTCGTGATGTCGGGTCGGGTCAG
>JAAYUJ010000739.1 GCA_012517775.1 Deltaproteobacteria bacterium | reverse complement strand
TCAGAGATCGGAACCCTTTCAACCAGGTGCCGCTTGAGAATGGCAACCTTTTCCTGAGGACTGTAATTCTTGCGTTTCCTGCTCATTCGATTTTCCTCCGTCGTCAGTAGTTAACGCATACGAAGGAAAATTCCAATTCCGCCTGAAGCTTAACAACCGCCATGAGGATCAAAGAAAGCGCGAAAACGTTTCCTCTCGCCAACTGGTAAGACTTGTAGGCCATCCATTGAAAAATACCTGTTTTCTTGAGGATCCCCACGATGATCATCATCGCCATGAGGACAAAAATCACGTTCATGCCAATGACATGCATGGCGTCCTCAAAACTGAGAATAACATATTCAGGGTTGAAGGAGCCGGCGGTATAACTGACAGTCAGTATCACGGCTGCTCCAAGCAATGCAGCCAGCGTTCTGTGCATCATCTCGAATGCGATCAGCACGTAGACACCGGTAAGGACGATGGCTGCAATCCAGAAACCGGGGGTGACGGCACGCATCAGAGTGAAGCTGTGGTGGACAAGATAGCATGTGTTGCCCTTTCCATCAGTCTTCTGCTTCACGACACGGGGAAGGTCCACGAGGTCGGATGTCCTGTATGCTGTCCTTTTCGCCTGAACCTGCAGTTTCGCACCAGACAGGCTGCCGGGAGGCAGTGTGAGCTCCGCCTCATATCTTCCCTGGTTCGAGGTCGTAATCTCCTCGTTCAAAAGAATCTCCTTTCCGGCAAGGAAGAAGCGCAGATGTACATCCTTTACGGGGTTTCACTGTGGATTGGTAACCGTTCCCGTTATGATCAGACGATCAGAGGGAGCGGTGCTTCCTTCCCTGACTGAAGCCTCAGCCCTTCCGCCGGCTGCAAGAACCAGCATGGCAGAAAAGAACCAGACGACTTTTGTCTTCAGTGGCATTTTCACCTCACTTTCCATGAAAGCCATGGTTCTTCCCCAAGAAACACACGGCAGCCATATGCGGCAGCCCATCATGCTCTCACCAGCTCATTGGCTTTGGAGCCTCCTTCTGGAACCCTAATCAGCAACCTTTTCGACGATTTCGGGCGGCCCCGAGGGAGTCATGAGGAACCAAGAAAAATGGGCCGCTATCACACAGATCTCCTGTGATAGCGGCCCGACTACCTCTTCGTCAGCCTCCGGAATCACTCGCCCATTCCGGACCCCAGCCTGTTATACTTGCAGTAACATGAACATTGAAAAAGCTTAGACTGAAGAGATGATACCTCCTTCTTTCGACCGTAGCCTACAGCATCGATGGATGCATGTATACAAGCGGACTCTTGACTTCCCCTTGAAAAATCGTTTCCTCCGGTTTCGAGCAGCGGAATGAGGAGAAGCAGGCGCGAAAGGCCAATCCCAAACAGATCGCCATTTAATGATCAAATAATCTAAAAATCATATATGAAAATAGTCCAGGGCGCAACATCATGGAATGCGATCGTCCTGATCCCTCCCTATACATCTCTTTCTAGATCGGATCTCTTGGGGCTCTGGCAGCTCCGATTCCTGATTTTCTACAGTCTCTCCAGCAAATCCAGGATGTGCTTCTTCTTTTTCAACGCATCGAGCCATTCAACGGGAATCGCTTCCATGCCAAGGTGAGCACCCAGAACCATGCCGACAAGCATTCCCCTAGCCGCCGAGTCCCCCCCGGCCATTACGTTCTCTATGAGAGCATTCCGCAGGTTGTTCTCATAGCGGGCAATGAGATGGATCACAGCGGGAAAAGCACCACGTGCATCACAGCTCTGGCCGAACTTGAGAACAACATCGATGGTGGGGTTTCCCGCACTTGCGAGACCTCTTGAGACGCTCTCATCCAGGGAGCTTCCGTGAAAACAATCGGCGCACACGTTTTCCATGGCAGCGATGGGAGCCATGCCACTTAACACGAGCCACAGGGTCCTTGCGAAGAATTCGGCATCTTGGAGGACAACGGGATGGTTATGTGTCATGGCGGTCTGAGCGCGGACATCCGAAACCAGCTCTTCCTGATCGGCCGTATGGATGGCAACGAGGGGAGCGATGCGGGCGGCCCCGGCAAGATCTGATGAGTTGGAACCTGACTGGGCAGGGTCTCTTCCTTCCGCAAGATTCTTCAAAGTCCCTTTAGTCGCATGGTCAAAATACCCGCTGTAATTCTCAAAGAGCTTCCGCCAGCTCACGGCGAAATCTCTCAGATCGAACTTCCGCCCGGATACGACGGATTCGAGGAGTACGAGGGTCTGGTCTCCATAATGGGTAAACTCCCCCGCGTCCTTTGTGGGATGATACGAGTCCTTAAGAGGCTTCGAAAGACGGTCCACTCGCCCGAATTCCCGTTGAATCCGGTCCACATCATAGATCCAGTGAACACCGAGGGCCAGGGAATCACCCAGGAACGATCCAAGTATCATCGCCTTACGTTTCTCATCCATCTCCATCGCCTGCTTTCATCATGAATTCTCTTAGAACCTCCTTCCCATAATTGGGGGACTGGAGTCCACTCAAATTCTATTTGGCTTCGTCTTCCGCCATGATCCGATCCGTGGCGATCTGCATTTCCGCCTTTTCAACCGCTTCCCTGATGAATTCCTCACCCTTGGCTGCCGCCAGATCCTGTTCCATGCGAATCCTAATGAGGTCCTTCACCTCTTGAAAACTCCTGGGTTTGGGCTCCACATACTCTTCGAGCCTAATAATGTGAAACCCAAAGGGGGTCTCGATCAGATCGCTGATCTCACCCGGTTTGAGAGAAAACGCTGCGTCCTCGATCACT
>JAAYUJ010000738.1 GCA_012517775.1 Deltaproteobacteria bacterium | reverse complement strand
GTTTTGTCAGTCCTTCTTTTCCTGGTACAACCGGGAGCATCACCATAGCGCCATTGGTCTGCTCACCCCGCATATGCTCCACTATGGCCAGGCAGACCAGGTGTTGGAAGCGCGGCGCAGGATCCTGCGCCAGGCTTATCAAGCCAATCCGGAACGCTTTGTCAATGGGCCCCCGACACTTGCCCCATTGCCCAGGGCCGTCTGGATCAACCCGCCCCGCTCAAACAACAATACGAGCGAGGCAAGCTTCACTAATTCTTCGAACTCGGTGTCTCAAAATCGTTGACACATTCCGCCGTTCCTGTACAACTTTACAGCTCGATTTCAAGTAGTTATGGGGTGGTGACTACCATGCGGGGATGCGACCAGGTATGGAAAGAGTGTTGTATGCAACAGAAGCGTTGCGTCTTATGACTCTCGAATCTCACAGTTCAACGTCTTTAAAGACCAAAAGGTACAACTTCACTATCGATACCCCCCGGATTTTGAAATGTTGCACGTGATACAGAATACATGCAACGTTTCCATTGCATGCAACACTCCTTGTCTTGCCGGCTATGCGCCTGCCCTCTCACCGCTCATCCTTAAGCTTGGGTTTTACCATCACAATATGGGATGAGTGGTGCATCCGCCTCTTCGGCACAGATCTTGATCATCGAAATCATGACGAATAGCCAATTCGGACATTTCTTGCCAGCCAGGTCTGAGAGGTGAGCGGCGGTGCATGCTTCCAAAGCAGGCGCGGGTGATGACTAGCTCATTGGGAAATAGAGGAGCTTCGTACACACTAAGGATAATCAATGATGGCAAATTTACTCGTGATTGATGATGAAGAGAGCATCAGGTTCAGCTTCAGTAAATTCCTTACAGCTGAAGGGCATAAGGTGCTCACTGCCAAAGATTATCGGGAAGCTTTGACAAGAATGGATGAAGCAGAATTTGAACTGATACTTGCAGATATCTTTCTTGGCGATGGCTGGGGGATAGATATCTTACGGGAGGTAATGCGGAGGAACCTTAAAACGCGAGTGATCATCATGACGGCATATCCCAGTGCAGAAACACTTCAAGATAGTTTTCGCATGCACGCCGTTGATTACCTCGTTAAACCGCTAAAACAGGATGGGCTTATTCATTCAGTAAACAAGGCATTACAAATCTAAGGAAAATGGAGCTGGCGAGACGAATAGTCAGGGATAATCTGAATCAGACAGCCATTTGAAAGGAGCGTGGAGCCTTGCATCCAGGCGATCGTCAAACCGACGGCAGACCCTGTTCGCAAGGGACTTCAGCAGCGCGAGAGCAAGCCTCAAGTGCGCCAGGGCAGAAGTGCGCGACAAGTCAACCAGAAGAGCGTGGGCTCGGACGGCAGTCAAATGAGCCGCGGCAAGTCATCTGGGAAATCCAGTGCTCAAGTGGGCCGTAATCCACCCTCCGGGAAATCCAGAGGCGATAGCCCTAGTCGCGGTGGTTCCAGCCGTCGTGGCGGCAATTTCCAGGGTAGTGGTGGCACCGGGTCGCACGATAGGCAGGAGTAAAATTGTGAATCCACAACACATCATGATCTGATGGGGGAGGATTTAGCCATGCTTCCATAAAAAGGGAGTGCACAGCACTCCCTTGCGACGGGGCATGGGTTCGGCAACCAAAAACATTCAACTTCTAAAAAGAAAAGGAACAAGTCATGAACTGGGATCAAATTGCAGGGAACTGGAAGCAGGTGAAGGGCGTGGTCAGGGAGAAGTGGGGCAAACTCACCGACGATGACGTGGACGTCATTGCCGGAAAACGTGACATACTCCTCGGCAAGATACAGGAGAGGCACGGCATCGCACGTGAAGAGGCGGAAGCGGAGCTCAAGGCTTGGGAAGCTTCTTTGAAGTAGTGGAGGCGCGTCCATCATTCCTGCCGCTTTCAGACTGTGTCTGGCAACGGCAGGAATATGGTCGAGAACTGCCGAAAACGAGTGCCCATACGCGGCAAATGTCCTTTTTCAGACATTCAGATAGTGAATCATTGTTGGTGTATGGAAATAGCCTTTCTATAAAAGGAGAGGCAGAAAAAGGGGGCAAGAAATGAAAAGATTGCTTCTTTAGAACACTACTATCGGTGTTGGCAATGGTCGTTTCTGTTACCGCGATGGCTGAAGCAGGTGTACACATTAGTATTTCTCTGCCCCCGCCTATCGAATTTGCCGCCCCACCAGAGTCATAGTGATACCTGAGACGTATGTCTACGTTGTCCCTGACGCGGAGGAGGACATCTTTTTCTACAATGGCTGGTGGTGGCGTCCGTGGGAAGTACGCTGGTATCGTTCAAGGCACTACAGCTCAGGTTGGGGTTACTATCGAGGAATTCCATCTTTTCATAGACGGATACCCTCAAGTTGGAGGAATGATTACAGGGAGCATCGTTGGGGAGGACATCAATGGAACCACGAACGAATACCATACAAAAAACTTCAACATAACTGGAGTGGCTGGCAAAAGAGCAGGCATTGGGAAAAGCAACAAACTTGGGGTGTCCAAGGTTTGCAATCCCGACCACAACAGCAGCGCCAGCATCAGATGCAGCGGCATGAACCAAGGCACAAGCCTCAACCACAACAGCAGCCACCTGGTGTGCAGCACGATCCTGAACCACAACAGCAGCACCAGCAGCAGATTCGGCAGCCTCAACCACGGCATAAGCCTCCACCACAACAGCAGCAACCCGCTGAGGAGCGCGAATCCGAACCACAACAGCAGCACAAGCAGCAATAGCAAGGTGACGATAAGGAGAAAGGAAAGCAGAAAGGACACGAACAACAACAGTAAAGATTTGGAACCCAGTGGACCTGATTCCGGTCAAGACTTGCTGGTTACAGGAAGGATCTGTTTTCCCTGGAAGTCGGTTCACTGTTACGATTTCCAGGCAGAAGCTCAAAAAAACGAGGCCAGGAAAGGAGTAAGATTTATGTCGAATATCTTTCTAGCAGTCGTTTGTTTGCTCATTGGTTTTGTTGGCGGGTACTTTTTTGGAAAAACAAAAGTGGCAAAGGAATTTGAAACAAAAGCGGGAAAGATTGGAGATGTCATGAAACAGTAGATGCTGAGAAATTTGAGCGAATCTCGCTACATCATCGCATAGGGGGGAGGAGCGAGGCATTGGTTTGCCCCGCTCCTCCCATCTGAACCGGACTGGTGGATCTCCCGCACTCCAGTTCTCCGGTGGGTGATTTTTCCTCGCAGAGCACTGAAGCAAAACTTTAGGACCTTCTAGTCTGAAAAGCTCAAACTTGAAAGAATTCATTTGGGCAGCGGATACCATTCACCAGCTTCGCATCCCGATCCGCGATTGAACCCTGGCATTTGCAATCATCTAACCCTCTCAAGCTTATAGAAATACTGCTGTCTTCGCCCATGAGCAGCGCCACGGGGAAATTGAGTAATGCGTCTCCGACAGGCAGTGCCATGCCCGCAGAAAGCACCTCGCTCGTAATCACATTCCGCCACTGTGCCGGCGCCGCGTCAGGCATGGTCACCTGAGTGTCCTGCCAGATCTTTCTTCCAAGAGGAAAATCTCCCGCTTGAACCAGGCGGCTGAGAAACCTCGGAGCTATGACAAGTGCCCATTGTTGCTCATGCCTCCGCGCAAACGCGATGACGTGGTTCCCGAACCTTCCACCCGACTCGAGGGGAAGGTAAGCTCCCTCCTGGAAGATCTCTCGGTGCGCTCTTCTACCTTTGAGCGCCCGATATGTTAGAAAGAGCTTGATCCTTCCATCCTCTCTCGTAGAAAGTAGATCTTGGATGAGTCGGTCGATATTTGAATTCTCCCCTTCTCGGATACCGGCAAGCATCGCACGCCTTTTTTCAAAATCCACGGACCTGCGATTGTCGGGATCCACCAGGCTCAGGTCCCACAGTTCTGTCCCCTGATAGAAATCGGGAACACCGGGTGAGGCTATCTTGACAAGCGTCTGCGAGAGGGAGTTGAGCATTCCGTAGTGAGATACTCTCCTGCAAAACGGGATGAGATCTTTCAGAAATGCGTTGTCTTGGGAGGGGGCCAGGATTTTTTCGGCAAATGATACGTAAGCGTCTTCATACTCGGTGTCGGGCCTCAACCACGCGGTGTGGACTTTGGCTTCCCGTACAGCTTTGACAATATACGCCTTAATTCTTTGAACGAAGTCGGGATAATCGGCATCTGAGAAGGGAAATGCTCCGATGAGTGTCTGGTACAAAAAGTACTCGTCGTTCCTATCCGGGACTGGCGAGCCTTGGACGCGCTTCTTTTTACCCCTGTTTATCCTGAGCCAGGTGCGGAGTTTTTTCAGCCACTCGTCCGGCATCTCGGAGAGCACATTGATTCTGGTGCGAACGTCTTCGCCCCTTTTGGTATCGTGGGTCGCGGTCGCGTTTATAGAATCCGGCCACAACTCCCTTTTCTTCGTGCTGAAGGCGTGGAATTCTTCGAGCGAGCAGCCGAAGTGATCCGGCCGTCCACCCACCTCATTGAGTGACACGAGCCGGTTGTACCCATAAAGTGTGGTGTCTTCGACTCCCTTCGCCATGACCGGCCCGGTAAGCTGCTGGAACCTCATGGCAAAGTGGAGCCAGCCTCGTTTCTCTTCCTCGGAAACATAATCGGGAAAGTCCAGGAGAAGGAATCGGCGGACGAACGTAAATCCGTGTAACAGTGAGGGGAAATTGGCTCTTGCCCGGTCCACTGCTTCCAAAATGGTTTTCCTGTCGTTCTCCGAGATCGCGACCTGGCTGATGTAGGTCCTGTATACGGGGAAGGCCGCAAGGACCTCGGTCAAAGCTCTTCGCAGCGCATTTAAGGTTATGTCGCTTCCATGGCGGTCCCGGCTGGAGATCTTCTTCAAAAGCAGGGCGAGGTTGTGAACATCGCTCGCCATATCTTCCTGGATCATCAGTTTTTTGTTGTCGCGCACCACATCTTCATAAGAATTCTTCAAGCCCGTTACGCTCGAATAGATTCTGCTGAAGGCGCGCTCATTTTCCCTTTGGCAAAATAATCCATTGACCTGATTCGTAAAATCATAGCCGGTCGTTCCCTGTACCGGCCAGAAAGGCGGCAGGTCTTCGTTGAGATTGAGTATTTTTTCAACGACGATATAAGCTGACGGCGCCCTGCTTCTCACTTTTTGAAGATAGCTGGTCGGATCGTAAAGCCCGTCAACATGATCAATTCTTAAACCGGTTACGATTCGTCTTTCAATCAGATCGATAATCAGGCCGTGCGTGTGGTCTAAAACGTGCTCCTCTTCCACTCTGAGTGAAATCAGCCCATTGACACAAAAAAAGCGGCGATAGTTGATTTCTTCCGCGGCCACTTTCCAAAATGAAAACCTGAAAAGTTGTTGGGCAAGAAGCTCATGAAGGAAGTTGAAACTCTCGGCTTTCCCCTTCTCACCGTTGAATGTTCGCAAGGTGTCATCAACAAATGCCTTTATGACGGCATCGCTGTTGTAGAGCTCCCACAGTGACCGTTGGATGAATTTGATCTGGTTGGAGCGCTCCTCCGGCTCATCGCTGGAAGCGAGCGACTTCAAGACGTAAAGGATGCCTAGAAGTTTGATAAAGTCGGGATCGTCGTCGGCAAGTTTCCTTTTTAACTGGGCCAAGTCCTTAAAAACATTGAGATAAGAATCGATTCGCAACGGGAAGGCGATGTTATAGTAAGCAACCTTGAAACCGTCAGGACCGTATTCGAGCACGATCTCGCCATCTTCGAGGCACTCCCCGTAGAACCTGCCAAGAAATGGCGCCAGAATTCTCTTATTGAGGCTGGCGGCCGGATGGTCCCAATCCACGTCGAAGAATTTGAAATACTTAGAGCGGGGGCCATTCTCCAAAATATCCATCAGAAAACGATTGTCCGAATCCATTGCCATATGATTCGGGACAATGTCCTGAATCCAGCCCATGTTGTGCTTTTTCAGCTCATCAGCCAGCGCTTCGAAGTCGGAGGGTTCTCCCAGCTCAGGATTCAAGCGGCTGGGGTCAACCACATCATAGCCGTGGAGGCTCCCCTTCACGGCCATGAATATGGGCGAAGCGTAAAGATCCGATATGCCCAGGTCTGCCAGGTAGGAAATGATTGAATTCGTGGCCTGAAAACCGAACGACGGACTGAACTGAATTCGATAGGTCGCTGTTGGGGTATTCATGAAGCGGCTTCCCTGTCAAAATGGAATTCTAAAGCAGCCTTGAGGGCATCCGGATTCGAAAATTCTCAGCCAAAACCATGGAACTGTGTATCCATGCACGCGCATTCTCGTCGCCCGAGTCGGCCTTCTCCCTGAAGTCCGAGCAACATGAGTGAAGGATCTTGTAGCAGATGTTTTGGGTTTTCCAGAGATTGACCTCGAACGGCAAGGTCCGGACCAACTTAGCAGCCTTATTCAACCTCTCCAGGCGAGAAAGCTCGTCAGGATGCTCGAGAAGTTGTTCGGCCAGACGCTCGATGTTGACGGCCAGTAACAGGCCAAGAGCAGTCGCATCCAGAGTTGCACCGGCCAAACGAGCTTCTTCCAGAAGAGGTCTTACGACTTCGGGGTCAAGCCCGTCCCCTCGAAGCACTCCGCGAAGCTTGGCATTCAAGCACAAGTCCGCGGCGACCGACAGGACTTGGGGCCGTGGCGCGCCGGACCCGGTCAGAAAGCGAATCAAGGGAGCATGGTGCTCATAAATCGAGCTGTATGCAGCTTCAGCCTCTCTCAGAGTCGGCCCCATGATGATGTTCAGGACTTTTCGTCGCTCATCGGCAAACAACGAGGTCAGAGAATACGTGGACGTCCCGAAGTATTTACCCAGCAGAAGGATGGTCTTGGGGAAGTCAGCTCCGGCGAAAGCTGCTGAAATCTCTTTGGCCAGCGCTTCATATTTTTGCGCGCCCTGATATTCACCGGTGCCGCAGGCGATGCTGTGGTCACCAAGATGCAGAACGCCAAAGCACAAGCTGGAGGATATGCGCGTAACCTCTGAAGTGACAGTGGCCCGCCCGATTACGAGCCTTGAGCCTCCCACCTGAAAGCTGCGGTAGTCCTCCCGGGTGGCGGAATAGGCATAGATCGAGCTGCGTTCGCCGATATCCTGAAACAGCGAGCTCAAGGCATAGTGGGCGCCCACATCTTTCATATCGAGCATGGCAGGCCTGACCAATTTGTCGTAAATGATGCGGCCGTTACCATGTTCAGGAATGTTGCTCCTGGCAAGTTCAAGCTTTTCGAGAAAGCCAGGTTCGAAGGCCTCGCTAAAAAGCTGGTCGGCTAGCTGAAGAACCCTGCCGGCATATTGGATGACCTGAACTGTTTCAATCCCGGAGAGCTCGTCAAAAAACCAACCACAGCTTGTGTACATGAGCATGGCGTGGCGTTGGAACTCCATGAGCCTCAGGACCGTGATCTCGTCCTCGGAGCTCAATGGGCGGGTCGCGTGGCGGGTCAGAAACGCACTGACGCGGTCGGGTGATCGGTCCACGATGATGTCGATGTAGTCGTCCCGGGCCGCCCACGGATCGGTGAGAAACCGTCCGGCCACTTGTTCAAAAGGCGGATTCACGGCATCCCGGAGCCAGTCCAGGGCAGCACGCAGGGGGGCTCGCCAACCCTGGTTCCAACCAGGATGGCCGCCGCTGTTGCATCCGCAATCCGACCGCCAACGTTCTATGCCGTGAGCGCAACTCCAGGAGCTGTTCTCAAAGATTTCCACTTCGTGCGCCGGTGGGTGTTCGTCCAGGTACCGGCCATAATTGGTCAACTGCGCAAGTCCATTGGACTCGATGTATTGGAGCGCGTGAGCGAGGGCCATGTCGCCCCCGCGATGGTGATGCCCGTAGCTTTCGCCATCCGTTGCGATGTGGACGAGGCGGGGAGAAGAACGGTCGTCGGGGAAAGCGGACAGCAGTCTGTTGGCAAAGGCCTCTCCGTTGTTGAGTAATCCTTCAAACGCCAGAGCCTGTGAAATGGGGCCGTCGTAAAAGAACAGGGCCATGACGCGGCCTGACGGCAGCGACACCCGGTAGGCCATGCCGGGGTCGATTCTTCCGCCACTCACGTCTTGCCATTCATTACCATCAATGGGCCGAACCTGCCGTGCCTGACTGGGGGAAAGTATGGCAAATCCGATGCCGTGTTGTGCCATGATGTCCAGGGATTCAAGATCTACAGCCGCCTCCGGGAGCCACAACCCTTCGGGCTTGCGTCCAAAGCGATACTCAAAATCCTTTATTCCCCAGATGATCTGGGTGTTTTTGTCGCGACTGTTGGCCAGCGGCAGGATCATGTGGTTGTATGCTTGGGCCAAAGCATTTCCATGGCCGGAGAATTTCTCCACACTCTGCCTGTCAGCCTCCAGAATGGCCTCATACGCTTCGGTGGCATACTTCTGCATCCAGAGCAAGACAGTCGGACCGAAGTTGAAGCTTATACTGGCATAATTGTTCACGAGTTGGGCGATTCGTCCTTCCGTGTCCCAGATTCTCGATACGGCGTTTGCCGCGTAGCATTCGGCTGAAATCCGCTCGTTCCAGTCGTGGTAAGGGAAGGCCGAATCCTGGATCTCAATGGCCTCCAGCCAGGGGCTTTCCCTGGGGGGTTGATAAAAATGCCCATGAATACAAATAAATCGGTCCATCATTTAGGGCTCCTTTCTGCAATATCATGCCGTATTCACCCAGCAGCGCAGCACCTCCGCCACACTCCACGCCTGTGCCAGGCAACCGCGCGGCGTGTATGGCGCTTCGGCATCGAAGACCTCGCTGACCGAACCGATGCAGGCCTCGTCCAGGTGTGCCGTGAAGCCTGCCAGGAATCGCCGGGCCTCCGCCTCCTTGCCCGGATTCAGCTTTCGCCACGCATCCACGTAGGGCCCGATCAGCCATGCCCACACAGTGCCCTGATGATATGAGGCATCGCGAGAGCGCAGGTCTCCGTAGTATTTCGCCTTGTAATCCGGGTGTCCGGGCGCGAGAGAACGCAACCCAACGGGCGTGAGCAGGCGGTTTGTCACCACGTCCATCACGGGTTTCCATCGGGCTTCGTCGAGCACCGGGTGATCGAGCGAGATCGCGAAAATCTGGTTCGGACGGCATGCGTCGTCGCTGCCGCCGTTTTCCGCGTCCACCACGTCGTAGAGATAGCCCCCCTGTTCATACCAGAACCTTTGGTTGAAAGACTCTCGCACACGATTGGCCGTCTCGTTCATGCGGCGCATGGGGGCATCCTGGTCCGCTTCCTTCAGCCACCCCTCCATCAACCGCAGGGCGTTGTACCAGAGGGCGTTGATCTCCACCGCTTTGCCCCGCCGCGGCGTCACCACCCAGTCTCCCACCTTGGCGTCCATCCAGGTGAGCTGATATCCTTGCTGCCCCTGGCGCAGCAGCGCGTCCTTGAGGTCCATGCCGATGCCGAACCGCGTTCCGTTCCGGTGATGCTCGATGATTTCCACCAGCTTAGGCAGCAGCAGCTTCAGCGTCGTGCGGTCGTTGGTGATCTGCACGTATCGGTGGACGGCGTGGAAAAACCAAAGCGTTGCGTCGGCGGTATGATAGAGGCCGTCCTTCTCGCCTTCTGGGAACATATTGGGGATCAGTCCATCGCGCACGTAATGGGCAAACGTCCGCAGTATCCGGCCTGCCTCGTCTCTGCGGCCGGTCATCAGCGTGAGTCCCTCCAGACTGATCATGGTGTCGCGGCCCCAGTCCGTGAACCAGGGGTACCCCGCGATAACGGTCCGCATCTCCTCGCCGGAGACCCGCACACGTGCGTCTTCCACGCGGCCGGCGGGCGTGATGAGGAACTGATCGGCGGCGAGCACCAGTTCCGCGGCCGGTCCCATCTGTGCTTGAGGTGGAGCAATGTTCAGCAGCAGCTTGCGGCGATCCAGCTCTGCCCGGAAAGCCCCTTCCGGTGACAGCGCGCGAATCGTGCCCCACTCCTCGGTTGACGCCACGAGCGTCGTCCTGTCGCCCTCGCCCAGATCAGCACGGAAGTAACCGGGACTCCAAAGTGACCCCTGCCACTCGTATCCGCGGTCGCGCTCGGTGCGATAGGGAATCAACGATGTTTCCTTGCGGTCGAACGTAAACGCGATCGACGGACCGTGAACGATGAGCCGCAGCACGGGCAGGTCCGCAGCGCCCGTGATCTCGAACTGGTCCTCACGCACGGATAACCTATAATACGTCGAAGGCGGCTGGCTGACGGGCGCATCGTGCGAACGGAAATGCATCGCCGGCCGGAGCCCTAACCGCAGCTTGCCTTCCCCGGAGAGCAGAAGATACGTCACGTGCACGGTGTTCTGCCGGTACAGAAGAAAAAGGCGTTTTTCGAGAACGAACCCACCCACCTCGTAGCGCCACACCGGCAGTCCGGCTTCCAGCCGAAACTCACTGAGGGCAAGGGTCGCCTCCGGTGAGATGCCCGCGAGCTCCTCCGCGCCCGTGTACACCACGCGGCGGTCCGGCAGGCGCAGGCGCTCGGAGAGTCCGTTCAGCATCATCATGCGGCCCAGCGGATTGGGCAGGGCGGCGATCAACAGCCCGTGATAGCGACGGGTGATGGCGCCGGTCACGGTTCCAGACGCGTACCCGCCGAGCCCGTTGGTGACGAGCCACTCTTCCATCATGTGGGGGTCCGATTCCGGATCGCATAACTCGCACTTGCGAAGAACTCGAATCAGGTCAGCCATTCCTTTTCTTGCCCCTCTTCGTTGGATGCATGGCTACCGCGGCATGCCCCGGGATGCGCCAGTTGTCCTTGGAATCGAGACGGGGCGTCCCGTTGCCGCCGTACCGGGGATCCTCGCTCGACCACAAGGTCTGCCATGTCATTCCATCCGGCGGTGCGAGCAGAGGCTCCGGCGCAGGGTCCAGGTGCAGATCGCGTCCGAAGTTCACCAGCAGCAGGCGGTCGTCGCCCAACCCGCCGAAAAAGCGCAGCATCAGGCACTCTTCGGCGAGCACGGCCCCATCCACACCGCCCGGAGTTTGGGCGCTGAAGACGGGATCTTCGCGGCGCAAACGCAGCAGGTCCCTGTGCAGATCGTAAGATCGCCGGTTGCGTTCGCGCTCGCTGAAATCAAGCTTGCACCGCTCGAATGTAAATGGATTCGCCGGGTCGGCAAGGCATGGCAGCATCTCGCTCGTGGCCAGACTGCGGAACTGCGCCAGGGACTTCGCTCGCCCTTCCCCCACCAGCCTGGCTAGATCAGACTTGTAGTCCGCAAAATAATAGAACGGACTTGATGATGCGAACTCCTGCCCTTGAAAGAGCATGGGGGTCCCAGGGGCGAGCAGCATGAGCGCGGTCATCGCCCTCAACCGTCCGGGGCTGGTCATGAACTGCACCCGTTCGCCACGGCCGGAATTGGCGATTTGATCGTGATTCTGGATATAGGTTACGAATTTCGCCGGAGGCAGCCTGAGGTCGGGTGTGCCGCGGCGCTGCTTCTGCCATTTGTACCGCTGTCCCTGGTAGAGATAGCCGTACTTCACCATGGATATGAACTCCTGCGGCTTGCCCAGGTAGTCGGTGTAGTAGGCTTCGTTGCGTCCGGTCATGGCAACCATGGCGCTGTGATGGAAGTCGTCATTGCAGAGAGCGTCCAGCCCGTAGCCACCGCTCTCGATCGAACGCACCAGCTTCGTGAGTTGCGGCTCGTTTTCCGCCACGATGATCGTCTTCCTCCCGCGCGCCGCTTCCCGCACGCGTTTTCCGATGGCCGCTATGATGTTTTCCGGCGAGGCGTCGAAGATCTGCTGCGTGGCGTCCAGCCGCAGTCCGTCGATGTGGAACTCCTCGATCCAGTACACGGCGTTGGTGAGGAAGAATTCGCGCACCGGACCGGCCTTCGCGCTATCAAAATTGATGGTCGGTCCCCACTCGTCCTTGTACTTGTCCGCGAAATAGTCGGGCGAAAACTCATTCAGGTAATTCCCGTCCGGGCCGAAATGGTTGTAGACTACGTCGAGAATCACCCCCAAGCCGGCGCCATGAGCTTCGTCCACGAAACGGCGGAAATCGTCCGGCTCGCCATACAGCCGAACCGGAGCGAACTGCCCGACTCCGTCGTAGCCCCACCCGAAGCGGCCGGGAAAATCAGCCACAGGCATCACTTCAAGCAGGGTGATTCCGAAGTCAGCCAACTCAGCGAGCTCCCGCTGAGCGGCCTGCCATGTCCCTTCTCGCGTGAAGGTCCCGATGTGCATTTCGTAAATGACCTGGCCCCCGAGGCCGGCGCCCTGCCACCCGCTGTCGTTCCACCCGAAACGCGAAGGATCCACCACCTGGGACGCTCCGTGGGGCCCGTCCGGCTGATGCCGCGACACCGGGTCAGGAAAGCACCCGGCGTCATCCAGCCGGAAGCGATAGCGCGTGCCCTCAGCGGCCTGCGGGACCAGGCCCGCAAAGTATCCTTCCGCCTGCGGTTTCAGTTGTACGGTTGCCGGGGCCCCGGGGCCGGCCTCAAGCACCACTTCCACCTTCCTCGGGCGAGGCGCCCAGACGCGAAAATGGGCGCCCCCGTTCGGCTGCACCTCGGCACCGATGGGATATCGTCTTTCCAGGTTCATGATGGTTCCCCCTGAGCATTGCGGCTTCAGCGTTTCTATAAAAGTAAATCCACCATGCCAGTGCACGCCGGCATCCAGGCCGGGCAGTTCGAATGTATGGTGCCGGCCACCCCCATGTTCGGCGCCGTGCTGATGCTGTTCTCCAGGCTTCCCCCGATCACCCGGTCGCTCTCCGCCACGTAGACCAGCACATTGCACTCGCGGTCAAAAAAGCGCACGACCTGAAGCCTCATGAACCGGGCTCGGTTCAATTTATCATTTGGCAACGCCATGTTTCGCAGAGTCCTTCATGGCGCTGGCAAAGCTCTTGCCTTTTCCCGGAGCATTTTTCCCGAGTGTCGGGCTGCACTTGGTCATGAGGGCAACTGCCTGCGCCTGGTCCTCTTCAAGTCCGCTGGGCGAGGAGGCATGGAATTTGGAGTCAAGGACCCGGTCCAGCTCCGTGCAGGCCTCTTCGGCTTCACCAAGCTGGATGAGGGTTTCAGCCAGGTAAAGGTGATTGGTGCTGTTATCCGGGGCAATTTTGGCTGCAATGCGCAGCAGGTTCAACGACTGTTTGAGATCGCCTTCCGACAGGGGCCAGGGCGGTGCTTTACAGCGTATGCGGCCAAGGACGCGAAGCGGCCCACCCTGATCGTAGGATGCATCGATGGCAAGCGCAAGTTCGAGATTTTCCGCAATCATTGGGACTATGGAAAGTGCCCGCCCCGCCGGGCTAAGCTGACAGATGCCGCAAAGATTGAGAGCGAGCCAATAGTAGCCTTCCACCCGTTTAGGCTCTTCCCGGCACAGAAGCTCAGCGTGATGGCGTCCCTTCTCATACCACGCCAGCCGCTCATGTTTTTTTGCCGTCTCCTCCCCCAGGCTAAAGTAGAGGCGGGTCAGTTCGGCCAATATTATGCCTCGGGCGCCTTCATTCACGGCCAGGCTCCTTTCTAGGCAGGCCACAACCTCCCCCGTTTGCCCGAAGTCGGCCGAAAAGTCATGGGGGACGCACCCGGTAACGGTTGAGTAGACAACCCGGTAGGAATTGACGACTCCCGTGGCCGTAGGCGAATTCTGCTGACCACCGGTTTGGGCGCAACCGCACAGGACAAGAACAAGTGCTGCGCTCACGGCTATTTTCGGGCTGATGGTTTTCATGGCGACCTACGCTTCCATTGAAGAAAGTCCTTGAATTGCCGCTTTCATACCCTCCGGTTTCGGGAAGGCAGAGGATGAAGAGTCTCTTCAAAAGCTCAATTCAGGCCGCGCAACGAATCTAGGGTGCCGGCCACCCCATGATCGGCACCGTACTGATGCTGTTCTTCGGGCTACCCTCGATAACCCGGTGGCTGTAGGCCACGTAAACCAGCACATTGCGCTCGCGGTCAAAGAAACGCACGACCTGAAGCCTCTTGAACACGAGGCTGCGGTGCTCGTCAAAGACGCGCTCGCCGTCCTTGAGCTCGCCAATGATCTTGATCGGGCCGACCTGACGACAGGCGATGCCGGCGTCACTCGTGTCCTCCGCCACGCCAAATTCGCCTTTCATCCCTCCCGTTTGCGCACGGGAGATGTGACAGGCGACGCCCTGGACTTTGGGGTCATCGAAACCGTCGATTACGATCTTGTCGTTAGGCCCAAGCAAGCGAAAATGCGTGCTGACCTCGCCGGTCGCGCCGCGTTCGGGGCGACTGAAGACCCACCACCCGAAGAGCACGATAGCCAAAAGGATTCCGCTGCCGAGAATAATTCCGAACCTCTTCATGGTGATTTGCCTTCTTTGAGTGAACTTTCACCCAACTCTGGAGTCATTGGGGGGATGAGGCGGTTCTAATTCTGGAGCTAGCTCTTCTTGCTCCCATAGAGCAGAAGCGCACCACCACAGACTATTGCCGCCACGCCGGCCCAGGCAGGGACGTTGACCGTCTGCTTCTCCGCAAGCGACATCTCGAGCGGGCCCAGCTTGATGTCGTGAGTTTCCTTGGTGTAGCTGAACTTGCCATACAGCAGCCCCGCGATACCGGCTACAATCAGCACGATGGCCAAGATCTTGAGTGCGCTCATCTCGTCTCCTCCTTCGGAGAAACCAGTGAGCCTCCGGCGCGAGCGGCCCACCGGGGAAAAAGTGCCGCAACAGAGAATGCGGGCAAGCCGGAAAACTCCGCCCGGTGCCCTGCTGAACGGGGTCATTTCATGGTCGCCACCGGGGCTTTTGACCTTGAATGACAAGAATCAGGTTCACCTCCGTCTAATGCCTCAGCTTCTCCGGCATGGGTCCAGAAGGCTACACGGGTCTTCGCCCCTGGATAATCCGGACCAGCACCACGATGATGGCGATGACGAGCAGGGCGTGAATGACTCCGCCCATCGTGTAGCCACTTACCAGTCCCAGCAGCCACAAAATCAATAGAATCGCACCTATGGTCCACAGCATGTTTGCCTCCCCTCTGGTTTTTGAGATGGGCTGGTCTCTTTTACTGTCTTTTACACAGCCGATCTCCCCGTTCAGATTCATTGCAGTGCCCATGCAAAGCATGTTGCCAAAGTCCTCGAGTGTCATTCCCGGCATATCGCTCTTTTCCACCTCCACGGGATGAATTGCACCCTAAGCCGGTTGCCCACATCAAATTCTGTCGTCCATTGCAGAACTGATCACGACCGGATTTGCCCGGTCATCTGTTGTCCCTTAGAAAATACGGGATCACAGTAGAGAACCAGGATGGGAGCTGAATTAGCCCTGCACCATCATCTTTGAGCAAGTTCCATACCCGGCGGATCGAGAGGCGTCGCGTTTTGGATTTAGCTAATGTGTATAGAAGGTTATCATAGGCTGAGAACCATCGGAGATTGTGGATTTCAGGTGAAGAGATGTTGCATGCTACAGAAGCGTTGCATATCTTTCGTGTCAGATGCAACATTTATTGGATATTTTTTTGAAAGACAGGGTTTTGAATCCTGGAGAGGAACAGCCCGTAGACAAACTCGAGCCACGGCAAAATGAACGCTCCCAGATTGAGGAGCCAGCAGGGCACGAGTCGTCGGAATACATCGATTCGCCCGTGAGGAGCGACATTTCGCCGAACGTGTCGCTTGGCCCCTGGATGGAAAGGTCGATCTCCACTCCTTTTTCATTTCTTCCAAAGATCCTCACCCTGCCTGAACTGATGAGGTAGAGGCTGTCTCCAGGATCGCCCTTTCTGCAGAGGAGTATATGTTGCGGCGCCACCAGATCGTGAACCGCCCGGGCGATCGCATTCAGTGCTTCCCCGGGCAAGTCCCGGAAGACCGCACTTCTCATCAGGGTGTTCACTTTGTTGTCGTTCTCGGTCATCGCCATTTACCGCTTCTTGTGGTTGTCTCTCAGAACTTTCAGCAACCCGTCGAAATCGCGGATCATCCCGCTGTGGCCCCAAAGCATCTTGCCACTGGGCGTTGCCGGGATCATGGTTGGCGTTTCCATCACTCCCAAGGCTTTGGCAATGGCCAGATTCGCGTCGGGAAATAACGGAAACGGCACCCTGAAGCTCTTTTTGAAAGCATCGATTTGCGTTTTAGAGTCTCCGATGCATATCCCAATGATCTTCACGTCCCTCGCCAAAGCAGCCTCTTTCTGGATCACCTGGTAGAGCCTGTTGACTACAGGCGTATTCGCGAGGCAGGCAGGGCACAGGGCGCTCAGGACCTCGATAAAGACAAGTGTTGCACCTATCTGGGAGATGGTGAAGGGGGCCGTCGTTTTCAGGCCAAGGTAACTCAATATTTGTTGCGATTCCGGCGCCGGCAGAGTGAACCGGGGAAGCTGTGAGCCTGCAAGAAACGGCTGGTCTTGAGAACCGTAAACGGCACTGCACGGTAAAGCGCACAAGAGACAAATCAGGAGTTGAAGGCTGGTGAGAAAACGTTTCTTCATGTGACATCCCTCCTGGGAATCAAGTGAGTCCCTCCATCAGAACTCTTGGCCGTTGTCCCTTCTCGAATGCGGGACGACAGTGGGGAGCAGGGTAAAGGAAGAGCGACCTATCCTGCATAACCTGAAGGCAAGTTCCATGCCCGACGGATTGAGAAGCGTCGAGTTTTTCTTGTGGCCAATGTGTAGAGACACTCACTGAAGGATGCGCGATCCGTAGATGCTTGTGGACTTGTGTAGAAACTAATGTTGCATGTGACACAGAAGGCATGCAACGCTTCCGTTGCATGCAACATGTCCGTTCTGGCGGGTCATAGGCCAGGATGCTGCCCGTTCACCTCTAACTGTATATGATATTTCAAATTATTGAGTAGACGAGATCACTCATGTTCTCGGCACAGATCTTGATCATTAGAGAGTGCGATGGATGTCATCCCGCACATTTTTCATCTGTTCACCAGCCGCCTGATAGGTGAGCGGCGGTTGACGTTTTTAAAGGAGATACGAGTACTGCCGCAGTTCCTTTTGGGAATAGCGGAGCCTGTCATAAAGACCGCGTGCAAATTGGCTTTTTAAACCGGGGGGAACAATTGATAGTAACCGAGACGCAGAGAGGTCACAAAAGGAGAAGCATATGGGGAATCGAGGGAGGGAAGAATTCCAAACAGATGCTCTGGAAGATCACCTGTCATTGGACGAGATAAGGACAAAGATGCAAACGAGGCCAGGCTTTCTAACGCTGCAAAAATGGCTTGTGATCTATAACTTCATGGTGCACCCAAGACCCTTATCCCAAATCGCCATGCATACGGGTCTTTCTGAAGCAACTGTTTATAGGATCGTTTCTCAATACAACAGGCTTGGACCTGAGGCTTTCGACACCAACCCACCTGAACCTTTTCATGTGGTTTCCTGATGAGCCTCTGGTCCATATATTTCATGAAATGAGATCTGTTAACCTCGCAGAAAGACGACATCATGAAAGAGACCTTCAAATACGAAGATATCGAACAGATACTGGCTGAGGCCGATGATCTCCTGCAGCAAATTGATCCCGAGATCATGGAATACATGGAGGAAGAGCGACGACTCCAACTTGAACAACATGCTCAGAGCTTGAAAAAACTCAAGTCTGAGGTTCATGAGAAGATCGGGAATGAAGCAGCTCCAGGGCGCGGATCTTACAGCGAAGGAGTGCACGAGGCGATTGAGGATATTGTGAAGGCCATGAAGAGCTTGGCAACCTATCTTTCCTGATTTCGATCAAGCGCCGGTGGGTCTGGATCATCGTCTCGGCCGCTCTTGAATAGGCTCCCGCAAGCTGGGAACGGGGCATTCATTACACAGGCCTGGATTGACGGTGCAGCTATTGAGCAGAAATGCTCATGGGAATCGTAAGATGCGAATACTTTTCATCGAACCCAAGAGCCCAGCCGAGCATGTATTCTCCCTGGCGAGAATTCCCCGGCTCGGAAGTGTTCTGCTTGCCACCATTATGCGTGACCACGGGCACCAGGTCCGAGTGGTGGTAGAGGAGATCGGGGGAGAAGTCACGCCTCTGGACCTGGCATGGTCGGAGCTGGTCGCCATCTCCACCATCACCAGCACGGCGCCACGGGCTTACGCCATCGGTGACGAGGCCAAGCGCCTGGGAAAGAAAGTGGTCCTGGGCGGCCCCCACGTGACATTCCTCCCCGACGAGGCATTGGCACACGGGCATTTTGTCGTCCGGGGGGAGGGCGAAGAGACCCTGCCGGAACTGCTGGATGCCCTGGGAGGCGCGGGAGACTTCTCCACGATAGCCGGGCTCACCTTTGCCCGCGATGGGAAGACTGTGGAGAATCCGAAGAGAGCGCTGGTGGGCGATCTCGACAGCCTGCCGGTGCATGATTTCTCGCTCGTGAGGGGCTGGAGCGGCAGGAAGGGCATCGTCCCCATCGCCACTTCCCGCGGCTGCCCTTTCAACTGCAAGTTCTGCTCCGTCGTCCCCATGTTCGGACGCCGCATGCGCTTTTACTCCACGGACCGTGTTTTGGAGGAGATCCGCCGGAACGGCCGCAACGCCAAACACGTTTTCTTCTGCGACGACAACTTCGCTGCCAACCCTCGCCGGGCCAAGGAACTTCTCCGACGCATGGTGGAAGAGGGTCTTCGCATCAAGTGGAGTACGCAGGTGCGGGTGGACGCCGCCCGGGACGAGGAGCTCCTGGGGCTGATGCAGCGGACCAATTGCTACATGGTTTACATCGGCTTTGAGTCCATCAACCCTCGAACTTTGGCGGCCGTCAGAAAACACCAGAGTCCGGACCAGATGAGAGGGGCCATCCGGGCCTTTCACCGTCACGGGATACACATCCACGGCATGTTCATCGTCGGCGCCGATGAGGACATGCCGGGGGCCGCGGAAGAGACGAGACGTTTTAGCCGCCGCATGGGAATCGACTCGGTCCAGTTCATGATGCTCACCCCCCTGCCCGGAACCGAGACCTACCGTGAGCTCGAGGAGTCCGGCAGGCTCATCACAAGGGACTGGGGGCTTTACGACGGCTCATATGCCGTCTTCGACCCGCATCTCATGACCGCCTGGGATCTCCAGTTGGAGACCCACCGAGCCTATCGTCGGTTCTATTCCTGGTTTTCGGTGGTGAGGAAGGCCATCAGCTTCGATCCGGTCTTTGCCGCCATCAGGTGGCACGCGCGGCGGATCGTTCTGAGGTCCCGAAAGCGGATCAGGGAATACGCCAAGATACTCCTGGCCGATATCATGGAGCGGGCCCGCACCCCCCTGGGGGTGGTCTCCGAGAAGCGGGACCGTCCGAAGCGCGTCTTCCTGGCGGAGACGGTGGAGGAACCTTATCACAGGTTCCTAGGAGCTTTCCTCGGGGGGCTGGGGGTGAAGGTCGAGTCCATCGACCTCGATCGGTGCCTGCGGGAAGCCGGATGCACCCTGCGATCGGAGCTGGAGCGGAGGACTTTGGCCCGACGCCGGCGATCGCAACTCCTCCTCGTGCCCCTGAGGGAGGAGATGAGCGCGCTGGGCCGACACGGCCGGGATATGGTGAGATCCCTGAGCCAACAGATCGATCGCTACCTGCCAAAAGGCTTCCGCCTTCTGGCACTCGATCTCAATCCCGTGAACGACTCCCTCTATCGGGCTGCCGTGGACCTGGGACTGGTGTTCTGCGACAACATGCGCCTGATCCAAGGCGCTTACCGCTCGGCCCTTCCCGTTTTGCGCGCTTGACAGTCGGTCCTGTGCGTGAGTTTGCGGTGTCATGTGGTCGGATTGATGGTGGTGGTAGGGTACCTGTTCTATGGGCGACCCATCCAGGGCTGCCTTGAGGATGCACTAAATGGTGAGATCCGGAAACGGCCGATTGGGACCCGCTGAGTGAGTGTAATTTTTGACGGCAAGACCGAGGTGGCCGAGCGCTGTCTCTTCCTGGAATTCGACGACATATTCACACGGGCCGGGCAGTTTCATGACGGATAGGGAGAGGTCGGGAAAACGGAGTAGGTCACCTGCTTTCTGCACAGCCAGGAAACCCGCGCGAGCCTTCGAATCCTGCTCCGTTGGAAACTGCGAATTTTGCTGGGCCGCCATCTCCACGATCCTGTCCCACCGCTTTTCATTCCGGCTGCCCTTGTGGCTGTTCTCCTCATTCAGGTCAACATCCACTCGCGTGATGTCATCAATGATTCAGCTCAATACCGTAGCGGCAGGCAGCAGCGCCAGTCCCCGTCCGCCCCGGCATCTGCTCGGCCGGAATGACCAGGACCTGCCCGCCCATTTTCCCGACAAGCTCGCCCAGATCGTCGAGCAGGTCATCGACTTGCGGGTGGCTCATATCAGCAACTCCGGCCCGACCTGTCGCGTCGTCAAGCCGGCTGGCAATATGGCGCTCAAACTCGATCAGCAGCGTCGCGACCCTCCCGGCGGCGGCCGCTCGAGCAACCTGAGCCAGGTCGTCACTACGGAGCTCATTGGACTCAGCCACTGCGAACTGGTCGGCCAGTTCCGCCGGTTGCTCCTGATACTGCGGATCGAGGACTTGCCAGGCACGTTCCCGAAGTTCATCGATGGGCAGGACATCGGGATTGATCGTGAGTCCCTTCGCCATCAGAAACGGGTTATGGCTGACTCGGTGGAAAAGATGATGATGCTCCGACTACGCCGCCAGCATCAAAGGCAGCCCGGAAGGGCGCGAGTGATGCTCGAGCACCGCGCGGTCGATGGCACGAAAGAAACGCTCCGCATCGATATCTGCCTCGTCCTTCTTCCCGCCGTGGCCGTGGTGCATGGGAGTGCTCTCCGCGCCGACGCCTCCGTAGGAGGCGACCGTCTCGTACGACTCTGTCAGTTCCTCGCCCAGCGCCCCAGGACCACCTCGCTCTGTTCCGCTTCCAACAAAATCCGCACCAGCACTTCCCCCATCCGCCAATCGGACCTGCCGGTGTTCGAGCACCTTGTGCTCCTTGAGAAGCTCGCGGACTTCCCCGCAGTCCTTCTCCCGCAACACCATCTCAATCAATCGCAGGGCCATCGCGGTATCATCCTTCCCACTTCCGGTTCCGGATTTCCGGCATGTCTTGTCCGTGCTTGTTGGTGTACTGCCTGTGCTCGACGAGCTTGCCCTTGAGCTGCCGCTTCAGGGTGATGCCCTTTTCGCCCGTCTGCGGCAGGCGGTCCAATGGCGTCCATCACGAGGTGGAAGCAGTCCAGATCGTTCAGCACGGGTCATGTCGAAGGGCGCGTGGTGATGGTGCTCTCTTCGAGGAATTCGTCGTTAAACAACGTCCCCGCATCCCATTGGCTTCGGGTCGCCTCAAAGAGGGCTTCCATGCCGTTGGAAAGCGTTGCGTCAGGGCCAAAGACCCGGAAGTTTCGCTGTGCCCACTGTTCAGCTTCGCCACATCGCGCAGGAAACGCCCGAGCACATGCGTGTCGCCGATGCAGCGCACCCCCGGCGAGACCACGTCGACCGCGTAGTCGCGGAAATCCGGTATCCGCAGGTCGCGGAGCAGCATGCCGCCGTTGGCGCGGGGATTTGCGCCCATGCGTCGTTCGCCCTTGGGCTGGAGTTCGGCCAACTCCGGTTTCAGGGGGCCCTGCTCGTCGAAGAGATCCTCCGGCCGATAGCTCCTCAGCCTTATGTTTATCTGACCCGGAGGCTCTCCGCATAAATCTGGTCGATATTCTCTGTCCCTGATGGACGCGCCGCGAAGCGCATCACTGCGCTGCATGGTCAGATTCCTTTTTTACCAGCATGATGGAACAGGGCATCTTGCGTATCAACTCCTCATTGTCATGGCCAAATAGAAAGTGCTCGATATGCCCCTCCTCGTGGGCCAACATGATGAGCAAGTCGATATTCTCTTCCTTGACCATCTTGATGGTCTCATCAGATCTGCTCCCTGTTTTCATGACTGCTTGGATAACGAGACCCTTCGTTTTTTCAGCTTCGAGGATGTGATCAATGTCCTCCCTGAATTTTTGCTGCAGTCTTTCGTATTCCATCCGCAAAGAAGTAATCCCAAAATTCCAACCCTCCAGCCTGAAAGGATTATGCATGACATGAACTACAAAAAGTTTTGCGCCGTATCTTCGAGCAAGCGAGACTCCATAGTGGACGGCTTTTTGACAACTTTTCGTTGATCTGCTCACGACCAGAATTCGATTGACATCTTTCATGGGCTGTCTCCCTTGTCAGTGTGCAGGTCGGAAACCCCATCGCCCGAGATGACCGGGGACGGTCAGAAAGCGGAGAATGTTCCTGACCGCATCCGTATGCAGTACTGGTCGAAAACGGCCTGAAAGCATTTTCTTATCACCTAACCCAATTCCAATTCTATCTCGCTAAAGGTATCCTCCATGCTGTACAGAAGCTGGTCGGCCCGGGCGAGATTCCACTCGGCTATATTCTCTTGAGCGATCTTATGCAGGTCCAGAAGCTTCTCTCTGTGCCGGAGAAGCACCTCTCTGAGCTTTGTTCCTTCAAGGCGATAAAGGAGCGCATCCAACTGCCCCACTAACTCGTAGAGTGAGGGACTCCGGTTCGCCAGACCCGGATCCAGACGTCCTAAATAACGCGCCAGTTTGGGGTAAGTCCCTTCCAGATCGCCTTGATAATAAGGAAGCACGGTAACCGTCAGTTGCATGTATTTGCTCATGGTTGGTCCCCTTACGCGTTGGCCCTACTGGGTCTTCTTGAAATCGATATACCCCTTCTCCACATCTGTGTGGATGAGCTGCACCCTGAGCCGGCTTCCCACATCGACGCCTTCATACCCGGCAACTAATCGACCTTCGATGGGTGGATGTAAGATGCGCACCCATGTCCCTTTGTCGGCAGCACCAGTGCACATGGCGTCAAACCGATCTCCGATCCTCGACGAAAGCAGCATGGCCGCGGCCGACTTGGCGACGAGCCGCTCCACCTTGTTGGCATCATTTTCCTGCTCCGTGCAGTGCCGGGCAAGTTCCACGAGTTCGTCCCGGCTGTGGGGCATGGGCGAGCCGTCCAGGGCTGCCTTCAGGATGCGCTGGGTGGTGAGATCCGGAAACCGGCGGTTGGGAGCCGTTGAGTGGGTATAATCCTTGACGGCGAGGCCGAAGTGGCCGGGCGCCGTCTCTTCCGGGAATTCGACGACATATTCACCCGGGCCGAGCAGTTTGATGACGGAGAGCGAGAGATCGGGAAAACGGAGTGGGTCGGCTGCTTTCTGTTTAGTCAGGAAACTCGCGAGCGCGCTCGAATCCGGCTGCGGTGGAAGCTGCGAATTGTACTGGGCCGCGATCTCTACGATCCTTTCCCACCGCTTGGGTGAACGAACCATGCGCCTCAGGGAGGGGACTTTTTTCCCGTGGAGAAAACGCGCGGTCGCGCCGTTGGCCGCAATCATGAAGTCCTCGATAACCTCTTTGGCCCGGTTCCTTTCATCCATACGCAGATCCTGGATCTTGTCCCCGACAAAGACCGGCCGAGATTCCAGCGTCTGCAGATCCAAGGCGCCATGCTCATGCCGCAGGCCTTTCATCTGCTGCGCCACCCGGTCCTGGATACGAAGATTCTCCGCAAGCCCCGGGACAGCCGCAACGGCGTCCGGCATGGGCTCCTTCCCTTCCAGCCAGGCCGCGACACTGTCGTAGGCGAGCTTGGCGTGGTTACGGACTAAGGCAGGATAGATATCCGAGCTTTGCATCTCCCCCACATCGCTGATCACCGCCTCGATGACAATGACCAAACGGTCTTCATGATAATTGAGCGAGGTGAGATCCGTGGAGAGCTTCTCCGGGAGCATGGGAAAGATCTTGCCGGCCGTGTATACCGAAGTCGTGTTCTGCCGGGCGTGCTCATCAATAGCCGACCCCTTCTTAACGAGGGCGTCCACGTCGGCGACAGCCACAAAAATCTTTACGGTCTTATCCGGCAGGGTCTCTGCCACCGTCAGCTGGTCCAGGTCTAACGAATCATCGTTGTCAATCGACGTCCAGAGCAGGTGACGCAGGTCCTTCCCGGGAGATTTTGCCCCCGAATCGACCTGCGCAATCTTTTCCACCTCGTTCAAGGCGGCCTCGGAGAAATCGACCAGGAAACCGCGTTCCGTCATCGCCCGGCGCGCGATGCGCTCTAGGATACCTTTTCCCATATCATTCCGTAGAGTTGACATAGGCTACCGGAAATCCCAACCTTTCTACTTTTTGGCCCTGCTGGATCGGTCGATGTTATTTCCAACGCAATTTTCATGTTGGCAGGCGACACCCGCGAACCATGAAAAGGCTATTTTCTAGGTAAACTTGGATTTCTTTTAAGCTCCTGGTTCTGAAAGTAAATTGAAACGGTGTGAAGATTTCCACGGCAGAGGGCGATGGGATGGATATTGCCCTCCACCTGATTTGATGTCCTACTGATTTCTTCCTGTGCCCTGACCTTGACCCATGCCTCTGCCCATGCCTTTATGCATCCCCATCCCCTTGTCTGAGCAGAATTCATCTTTTGTCAGGTAACCACGTTTGTGGACATCCATTGCCGTGAACATCTGTTCGGGATTATCCCTTTGATGTGGAGCCGCCAGGAATTCATCTTTGCTGACCTGCCCGTCTTTGTTGGTATCCATGGCATCAAATCGTTGCTGGCATCCCATCATTGGGGCAGCACCTTGACCGCCCTTTCCCTGACCGCCACCCTGTGCAAATGCAGTACCTGCCATGAAAAACACAGTCACCAATCCAACCAGCACAACCAGCTTGAAATGCTTCATTTTTTCTCCTACTTGATTCAATGGCTTCGAACAGGCGATCCCCAAATACGCTTCAGTTCATCCTCGTCCACGTCGAGGATGAGCCTTTCCTCGGTTGCGGAAAACGCGAAGGCTTCCCCAGGCATGGAAAACTTGTTCCCCATGCCCATGAAGCCACCGATGAAGAGCGCTGCGCAGGCCGCGTGGTTCTCTCCGGCGTCGATCACCCGTTCGTGGTTCTTGCGCGGATTCTCATCCCGGCGATTGACCACCGCCGCGGTTCCGTGGGACCTAACGGCCCCGCCTCGACCACCAGTATCCTCCGCCACCGCCGAAGAGCAAAAGCAGTACGACTATTATGAGGATGGTTTCCATCTCATCACCTCCTCTCTGGGTTGGACTCGAAAGTAGATTCTCCCCTGACCATGCCATGCGATTATTTGAAAACTCGCCACTGATGCCCGCACTGAGCATGTCCGGCAAGCATCCCTGGCCTCGCGGGAAGGCCTCTTGTCACCGTTGAGAGAGATAACAGGCGAGGCCATATTCCATTCGCAATGGCGTAATTGACTTCATATTTGGGCAAGTTCTATGCCAAGCAGTTTAAGAAGCGTCGCTGCTTCATTTTTATAAATATATGTGGAGCTTGGAGCAGGACATGTCTCGTCGAAGCTTCTGGATTTGAGTCTGGGAACTGTTGTATGCAACACTTCTGTTGCATGCAACGCTTTTTCAGTTCAAAGATAAGCTTCAATGCTACTCATGACGCGTCGTAACTGTATGCGGATATTACCAAACATTGAAATGCAGCAACTTTCCGCGTGCTAGGCACAAAGCTTGCCTAAGAGGTGATCATGTGCCCGAGGATCGATCTGTCGTCTTCGTCTTCCAAATAATAGGAGCGGGATACCAGGAGGGAGGTGGATAGAAGTCGGATTGCCCAGGCACGGGAATTCTGTCATTTCACACTCATCAACAATCAGCAGAAAGGGGATCAGTATGAAAAAAGTTGCGCTTACATGCCTTGTGTTCCTCATGGGTATCCTTCTGACAACCAGTGCTTTGTCGGCGGCGGATAAAGCTGCCATACAAAAGCAAGTGGATGAGATTGTGGCGGCCATTGATGGTGGTAAGACAGCCGCCGACTTCAAGGATGCGGCCAAGAGAGAACCCTACTACGTATTCATCATGCAGGAAAATGGAAGCCTGTTGGTTCACCCATCATTGGAGGGGCAGAGCTTAAAAGAGAAAGCGGCAGTTGTCTACAATGCCGTCGTAAAAGCGACTCCAGCAGGCACTTGGGTTGACTATGAATGGCAGGGCAAGATGAAGCACACCTATGCCAAGAGAACGAAGAGCGGCCTGATCGTGGGAAGCGGCTACTCTGATTAGGCCTGCAGATAACAAAGCTGGCGCCAGGCCGCTAAAGTTTCACCGGCAGAACTCGCAATGATCACAAAAAGAGGCAGCCCTGTGCATTCTGCACGGTCCCTTGTCTCCTGCCGAGAGGCGGCGGGAGACAAGGCATTTGCTTTCAAGATTTTATCTGTGGCGCGGTCACGCCTGAGGCGACAACAAGTATTTCACTGGAGGAAACATCATGAAGCCGAGCACAAAAGATAGAATTAAAGGTGAGAAAGACACGATCAAAGGAAAGGTCAAAGAAGGTCTCGGAAAGCTTACAGGCAACCGCGATCTCGAAGAAGAGGGAAAGGACGATCAGTTGAAAGGCGCGGCGCGGAAAAAGGTTGGCGAAATCAAGAAGGTCTTCAAACAATAGCCTTCTGCTGCTTCCTGACGTTTTCATATGGGTGGGCTTGTCTGCGGCCTTTCATGCCGCACAATTCGGCAGCGAATAATCGGATCATGAAATAAGCATTCCTTGAATTTCAAAATCAGGACGCTTTCAAGGCGATGCATGGCAGTCCCGCCCATGACAAGGCCGGTGAGCATGTGAAACCGCTGTTTGGCGGCAGCCCGACACCCCGTTCTTCTGAGGTTGTGTCATAGGGCAGGTGTTGGTATCAAGCCCGGGAACAAAATCGAGGAGGGCCAGAGAATCCATTCCATATTATTGAGAAGGTTGATGAGGATTGCTTTTTCCTCATCTTCTGAATATTTTCTTGTATAGAGAGGCCATCGCGAATCAGGCGCAATCTGGAGGTTCCAGGCCGTCGGGCACGAGAGGGAGAGTGCATGAACGACACGGAAGAGAGCAAACACGGCGCTTCCAATCAGCTTTCCAAGTCCCCTACAGGCATACTGGGCTTTGACGATATCACAAACGGCGGGCTTCCACAGGGAAGGCCGATCCTCGTTTGCGGCTCTGCCGGTTCGGGGAAGACCCTTTTTGCCATGGAATTCCTTGTGCGCGGCGCAGGATCCTGCGCCAGGCTTATCGAGCCAATCCGACACGCTTTGTCAATGGGCCCCCGACACTTGCCCCATTGCCCAAGGCCGTCTGGATCAACCCGCCCCGCTCAAACAACAATACGAGCGAGGCAAGCTTCACTAATTCTTCGAACTCGGTGTCTCAAAATCGTTGACACATTCCGCAAGAGAGCCATTTCACAGGCGCAATCCCGCGAAGATGTTCTTGCCAGAAAGCGCATGGAAATTGCCCGGCTCCGTAAGGCGGACGAAGCAGCCCCTCCGACACCAAAGCTATAGGAGAACACTCCAGTGTGTGACCCGGGTGATTATTTCATACTGAGACTCTATGTGGCCGGGCAGACCGCCAAGGCTATTGCAGCCTTTGCCAATCTGAAGGCGATCTGCGAGGAACAGCTCAAGGGAAGGTACGAGATAGAAGTCATTGACCTTCTCGAGCACCCGAAACTTGCCAGGGAGGATCAGATTGTCGCCCTTCCAACCCTGGTGAGAAAGCTTCCTCCACCGCTCAGGAAGATCATAGGGGACCTTTCCGACACCGAGCGAGTGCTCATCGGGCTGCATTTGCTGCCTCGTCCTAAAACGTAAGCCTTCAGGGGTCGCACCATGGGACACAATCCCAATGACAACGTAAAAAATGGCCCAGCGAGCGGAGGTTCTTCCATGGCAACGGACCAGGTGCCCAAGGAAGAGCTTTTGATCAAAGAGATTGAGGAACTGCGGGAGCGGCTCGAAGAATCGGAGGCGGTCATTGATGCCATTCGCCAGGGCGAGGTGGATGCCGTTGTCGTCTACCATCCAAGCGAACAGGTTTATACCCTCAAAGGAGCCGATTACAGCTACCGTATACTCATTGAAGCCATAAGCGAAGGCGCCCTCGCGATCTCTGCGAGCGGAATGATTGCCTACTGCAACGTCCGGTTCGCCGAGATGCTCAAGACAACAGCACGGGACCTTACTGGATCTTCCCTTTTCAATTACTTGAGACCGGGAGAGTTGGGCGCCTTTGAAAAACTGCTCCATGCGGGCTTCACCGGCGGCGCCAAGGGAGAAATAACGCTTCGAGCCATGGGGGGAAGCCTGCTTTCGACGCATTTTTCCATATCTCCTTTGCTCATGGGGGATTTCCAGGGAGCTTGCGCCGTAGTGACCGACTTGACTGAACGAAAGCTGATTGAGGCTGAGCTTGGAAAACATCGGACGGAGCTGGAGCGGTTGGTCCATGAGCGCACGGAAGAGCTTCACAGGGTCAATGCTGAATTGGAGCATCGCGTCAGGGAACGAACCGCCGAACTGTTGCGAGCAAATGCGCGGATGAGTGAAGAAATTCTGGAGCGACAGCAGATTCAAACTGCTCTGCAGACGGAACGTGATAACTTCAAAAACCTCACACAGGAATTCAATACTCTTCTGAATGCTATCAGCGACACTCTGGTCCTATTCTCTTCCGACATGGAAATATCCTGGACAAATTGTGGGAATGTTCAACAATTGAGTGGGGCGGTATCCGGGGAGGCAGGGCAATACTGTCGCGAATTGGTGCATGTTCTGTCTGCTCCGTCCGAGGACTCCCCGGTAGTGAGATGCTTTGATACCGGCGAGAGGGAAGGTTCGGTGTTGACCCACAATGGCGCCGTACTGGACTTGAGGGCCTTTCCAATCACAGAGGGTGGCAGGGTCAGCCGCGTACTCCTGCTGGCCAGTGACATAACCGCAAAGATGGCACTGCAGGCGGAAGCCATGCAGGCATGTCATTTGGCATCCCTGGGGGAACTGGTCGCCGGGATCGCTCATGAGATCAACAATCCCGTCACGGGTGTCATCAACTATGGTCAGATACTGATAAACGATTGCAGCGCCGAGAGCATGGAACATGACATCGGCAAGAGAATCGTGAAGGAAGGGGAGCGTATCGGACGCACAGTCAGGACCCTGCTCTCCTACGCACGGAATGATGAGCGAGAGAGCAGGAAAGTGACCTCCATTCCTCTAATACTTGAAGAGTCAATCATTCTCACCCAGGCTCAAATACGAAAGGAGGGCATTGATCTGGAGATAGATCTTTCAGACGATCTTCCTGAAGTGGATGTCAACTTTCAGCAGATCCAGCAGGGTTTTGTAAATATTATCAGCAACGCGCGCTATGCATTGAACGAGAAGTATCCGGGAAGGCATGAGAACAAGCTCCTCGAAATCACCGGCGAGAAAGTGATCATCAGCGCTCGCCCTTATGTGCGAATCGTGTTTCATGATCAGGGAGTGGGAGTTTCAGCCCATGAACTGCCCATGCTGACAAAGGCATTCTTTTCCACAAAGCCTTTTGGGAAAGGAACCGGCCTTGGGTTGAACATCACTGAAAGGATCATCACAGATCATGGGGGGTTCCTCAGTTTTGAGAGTCGCAAAGGGGAATTCACCAAAGTGATCATCGACCTGCCTGCCAAGGTGAACAATGAATGCCATGATTCTTGTCATTGACGATGAAGAAGCGATCAGGTTTACCTTCGAAAGGTTCCTCAAGACCGAGGGACATGCCGTGGCGACTGCTGAAAACTGCAGCCAAGCCCGGACTCGTATAAACGAAATGAGCTTTGACCTGATATTTGCCGACATCATCCTGGAGGATGGAACTGGTATCGATGTCTTACGCGAGATCAGGGGAAGAGGACTGAGCTGTCCTGTGATCATGATCACAGGAAATCCAAGCATCGAGACTGCTGCTGAGTCTATTCGCCTGGGTGCCTTCGATTACATCCCCAAGCCCATCAACCAGGAAGCGTTGCTGCATGCCACCCGCACGGCCTTGAAATATAAGGCTGTAAATGAAGAAAAGGAAAGATACCGCACCAATATCGAGGCGATCTTCAGAAGCGTCAGGGATGCTATCATCACCACAGATAAAGAGTCAGTCGTCATCGAGCTTAATGACGCAGCCATGTCCATGTGTGGATATTCTCGTGATGACATCGGAAAGCCGTTTGGCTCTCTGCCCGGGGTGTGCAGCGGAAGACTTGTGGAGATTCTGGAGGAAGCGATCAAGAGTGGAAAACCAGTTGAGCTAGACCGTATCGAGTGCCTGTTTGACAATCGCGGAACGAAGGTCATCAGCGTGAGGACTTATCCACTGGCTAGCCTCCAGGGCAAACTCTCGGGTGTCGTTATGGTGTTGAGGGATGATACGCATGTGGCCGACCTCGAAAGCAAGCTCAAAGCGCATCGGCAGTTTCATCGCATCGTTGGCAGAAGCGAGGAGATGCAGAAGGTCTTTTCTCTCATAAGAGCTCTGGCCGGCGTTCAATCGACTGTTCTCATCACGGGGGAAAGTGGGACAGGGAAAGAACTGGTAGCCGAGGCGCTGCATCTTGCCGGAGAACGGAGCCATAAGCCGCTGGTCAAGGTAAACTGCTCGTCTTTGCCGGAAAGCCTCCTCGAGAGCGAGCTTTTCGGCCATGTGAAAGGGGCGTTCACAGGGGCCATCAGAGACAACGCGGGGCGATTCCAGCGAGCAGATGGTGGCACCATTTTCCTGGATGAGGTTGGTGACATCTCGCCAATGATACAACTCAAGCTTTTGCGCGTCCTCGAAGAGAGGCAATTTGAGCGGGTCGGAAACTCTACTCCAGTGAAGGTGGATGTTCGGCTGATCGCCGCAACAAACAAGAATCTCCTGGAAAAAGTCAGCCGTGGAGAATTGAGAGAGGACCTATACTACCGGCTGAAGGTGGTGGAGATCAGGTTGCCACCTCTAAGGGACAGGCGCGAGGACATCCCTCTCCTGATCGATCACTTTCGTAATGGGTTCAACATCAAATTCAAGAAAACAATTGAGGCGGTATCTTCAGATGTATTCAAAGCCTTCCTCAAGTATCCCTGGCCCGGCAATGTGCGGGAACTCGAGCACACCATGGAGCATGCCTTCGTCCTTTGCAGCCAGAACATCATCACCTTCGATCATCTGCCGCCTGACTTCATGAATGCTCCAGAAATAGAGCACCGTGCTCCCCATGAGACACAGGATGCCGTTTCTCACGCAATTCTTGAAGCCCTGGACAAAACCGCCTGGAACAAAGCAAAAGCAGCCCGGTTGCTGGGGATAAACCGCGTGACCCTCTACCGAAAAATGGAAAAGTACAACCTCACCAAAGAGTCCCTCCGATGTTGAAGTGTTGCACCTGACACACGTTTCATGCAACGCTTCTGTTGCATGAAACGTTTTTTCATTCAATTCCAACCCGTTGGGTGGTACTCCCTCCTTCTATAACTACCCACACACATTATATAAAATCAGGAAGTGACGGTTCTCGATTTCTCAGGCACGGAATTTGCCTGAACAACAGGAAGGATAGCTTGGAACTCGTAGGCTGAAGGCAGGACTTATCGGAGTGCCGAAGTATTTGTCCTGCAAGATGCGAAAGGGATATCGGATCAAATCAAACAAGAAGAAATCGAAACGTAGCTCACAGCAAAGCTTGAGTCGGCAAGGGAGACCCTTGCAGAAAGGTGATGGACCGTGCAGCAGCGTTATGATCCAGAACAGATATTCGAGGAACTGCGGAACCACTTCCGCGGGCTCAAAGGCTGGCGGATTGCCGCCGGCATACTGGGAGCGGTTCTGTTCATCTTGCTCTGGTCGACCTGGTTCACGGTGCAACCCGAGGAGACAGGAATCATCCAGCGCTTTGGGGCGGTACACCGGACGGTAGGTCCGGGCCTGCACTTCAAGCTGCCCAACGGCATCGAAATGGTCCGCACGGTTCCCACAGCCCGGGTTTTAAAAGAGGAATTCGGGTTCCTGACGACTGCTGCGGTTTCCGGTCAGCGAACTCAATACGCGGATAACAAGGCCTATAAGGAAGTGTCCCTTATGCTAACGGGGGACTTGAACGTGATCGATGTACAGTGGATTGTCCAGTACCGGATTGAAGACCCTATCCACTACATCTTCTGGGTCCGGAATACGCAGCAGACAATCCGGGACATCTCCGAGTCGGTTATGCGCCGGGTGGTCGGCAACCGATTGGGGAGCGACGTCCTCACAGTCGGCCGCGTGGCCGTTTCCAGCGAGGTTAAGGAAGAGATGCAGAAGATTCTGACCGAATACGAGGCCGGGGTTCGTCTGGTCACGGTGGAACTGCAGGACGTGACCCCGCCGGATCCCGTCAAGCCGGCCTTCAACGAGGTGAACGAAGCCCGTCAGGACCGGGAACGGACGATCAACCAGGCTCAGGAGCAGGCCAACCGGGAGATCCCCAAGGCGGGGGGCGAGGCTTCGCGGACCATCAGCGAGGCCGAGGGCTACACTCTTGAACGGGTCAACCGGGCCAATGGAGAGGCCACCCGATTCCGTGCCATCCTGGATGAATACAAGCGTGCCCCGGAGGTCACTCGCCGCCGCCTCTATCTTGAGGCCATAGGCGCCATCCTGCCGGAGGCGAAGGCCTTGTACATCGTGGACAGTGATCAGAAGGCCCTGGTGCCCTGGCTCCCCGTGGAGTCGGGACAGTCGCCTGACGCAGGAGGGAAGAAGCCATGAACAACACACTGAAAGTCGGACTCGGGGTCTTGCTGCTGGGGGTCCTCCTCGCACTCTCCGGGACCTTCTATACCTTGGAGGAGGGCCAGCAGGCCGTCATTCTTCAGTTTGGCAGGCCCGTCGGACAGCCGGTGACGGATGCAGGCCTTCACCTCAAGCTCCCGTTCGTCCAGGATGTGCGCCGGTTTGAGAAGCGCCTCCTCATCTGGGATGGCGACCCAAATCAAATCCCAACCAAGGGGCGGGAATTCATCTGGGTGGACACAACGGCGCGCTGGCGGATTGCCGACGCCAGGAAGTTTCTGGAGAGCGTCGCCACGGAGGCCGGGGCTCAGTCCCGCCTGAACGATATCATTGATTCAGTGGTCAGAGACCAGGTCTCAGCCAGCGAACTCGTGGAACTGGTC
>JAAYUJ010000016.1 GCA_012517775.1 Deltaproteobacteria bacterium | reverse complement strand
GCGGTTCCCTTCGAAGATATTGTCCGTATACATACATCCTCCGGGACAACCGGCAAGCGTAAGGTGCTGAGCTATACCCGGAAGGACATAGACGATTGGGCCGTCATGTTTGCCCGCTGCTATGAAATGGCCGGTGTAACCACTCAAGACCGGGTGCAGATTGCAGTGGGATACGGGCTCTGGACGGCGGGAGTCGGTTTCCAACTGGGTTGCGAGAAGCTCGGGGCAATGGCCATACCCGTTGGACCCGCAAACACGGAGATCCACTGTCAGATGCTCGTGGACATGCAGAGTACGGTGTTCTGCGCTACTGCATCGATGGCCCTGCTCATGGCTGAAGAAATCGAACAGAGAGGCATCCGGAGCCAGATCGCTCTGAAAAAATTCATATTTGGTGCCGAACGCCACAGCCGCCAGATGCGCAGGAGGATCCAGGAGATCACCGGTGCCGATCAACTCTATGACATCACTGGACTGACCGAGTTGTATGGGCCGGGAACCGGCCTTGAGTGCGATGCACATGAAGGGGTTCACTACTGGGCCGATTATTACATTCTGGAAATTCTTGACCCGGAAACCCTTGAGCCCGTGCCTGCCGGGGAAATAGGCGAAATGGTCGTGACGAGCCTGAGGAAAGAAGCATCTCCACTGATACGATACCGCACACGCGATCTGACCCGACTCATCTCTGAACCTTGCCCGTGCGGCAGCATCCTTCCCAGGCACGATCACCTTCTGGGACGTTCGGACGACATGTTCATCTATCGCGCCGTGAACATCTACCCCGGTCAGATCGACCACGTCCTCTCACAGATCCCCTGCGTGGGAAGTGAGTATCAGGTGCATCTCCACCGCCGGGAGGACGGCCGGGATGTTATGCTCATCAAAGTCGAGCGGATGGGAGATGATTGCCCCGACAGTGATAGACAGCTCATTGAACGGATCACTCATGAAATAAGAAGACAAATTCTCGTCCGTGCACAGGTGGAAGTGGTGGACTATGGGGTTTTGCCCCGCACGGATCGCAAGAGCAGGCGGGTTTTCGACCACAGAAACGATGGGATCTGAGTGAGTGGACTTCCAATTGTTGATGGCACCTGGGCAGGCGGGTGTCTTCATGGGGGGAGGTACGATCATGATTAGAACGAAATGGAACCATGGAGTGCTTTTTTTCTGTGCTGTTTTACTGGCCTGGCTTACGGGGAATGTACACACTGCTTTTGCCCAGGAACCCATCAAGATCGGAGCGTTCTTTGCCCTTTCCGGTCCCGCCGCGACCATCGGGACACCGACCAAACTGGTCGCCCAGATGGTGGTAGACCGAATCAACAAGGAAGGCGGGATCAACAACAGGCCCCTGGAGCTTGCGGGAGGGGACACGGAAAGCGATCCCACCAAAGCACTTATGGAAGCGAAGCGTCTGGTGGAAAAGGAAAAGGTTGTCGGACTGATCGGTCCCACACGCACCGACGAGGGAATGGCGGTAAAACCCTACATTGAGGATACAGCCCATATCCCCATCGTCATGACCATCGGAGGGGATCCCGTTATTGCCGGAGGCAAGTTCGGCCCCTTTGACTGGACATTCAAGACACCGCAGCGAACATCCATTGCTGTGAAGAAAATTTACGATTACCTCCGATCCCAAAAACAGACGAAGGTCGCCCTCCTCACGGCCACCGACGGATTCGGCAAGGATGGCGCCGCTTCACTGGACCAGCTCGCTCCGGAGTTCGGGGTGGAAATCGTTGCGAGGGAATCCTTTGCAGTGGCGGATACCGACATGACTCCTCAACTGGTTAAGATCCGTGAAAGCGGAGCCCAGGCGATCATTTGCTGGACCATAGGCCCGGCCGGTGCCCGCGTTGCAAAAAATGTCAAGCAGCTGGGCATCACCCTGCCGTTGATCCAGTGCCACGGGCAGCCCGATCCCAAGTATATCGAGCTGGCGGGACAGGCGGCCGAGGGAAGCATCATGCCTTCCACCAAGTTGATGGTAGCCGATCAGCTACCCGACGACGATCCTCAGAAGGCTGTCATACTTGACTT
>JAAYUJ010000150.1 GCA_012517775.1 Deltaproteobacteria bacterium | reverse complement strand
GGATGGCTCCTACCTGGCCGAATTCCTGTTGGAAAAGGGCTACGAAGTGCATGGAATCAAGCGCCGTGCATCGCTGTTCAATACGCAGCGTGTGGATCATATCTATCAGGACCCGCACGTGGATGAACGGCGTTTCATTCTGCACTACGGTGACCTCTCCGACAGCTCCAACCTGACCCGCATCATTCAGCAGGTGCAGCCCGACGAGGTCTGCAACCTGGGAGCCCAGTCCCATGTAGCGGTGAGCTTCGAATCACCGAAATACACCGCGGATGTGGACGCCCTTGGCACACTCCGCCTGCTGGAGGCTATCCGTTTTCTGGGATTGGAAAAGAAGACCCGTTTCTGCCAGGCCGCCACATCCGAGCTCTTCGGTCTCGTGCAGGAGATTCCCCAGAAGAAGACCACGCCTTTTTATCCCCGCAGCCCTTAACTCCAATTATCCCCCTTGGCCCTCAGCCACTTGCCGGAGGGTGCGGGAATTGCTGAGACCGACTTGACGAGCTGGTGAGCATTGACCGAGTTCTTCGTGCTCACGTGGAATCGGCGATTGAGCGCGTCAAAGCTCACGCCGTGGTGCCGGCCGTCCAGGATACAAGCAGCCTGAGCTACACCGGCCACCTTGGTCCCGAGGGGCCCGGCCCATCAACACCAAGAACGAACCCTTGTGCAAGCTCTCAAGTCCATTGTATGATTCAAAGTGGAGGTGACACAGCATGAATGAGACACAACTACTCGAAAGGATTTCAGTTAATCCCAAAGTCATGGTTGGAAAAGCGGTGATCAAGGGGACACGCCTCACCGTCGAGTACATCCTGAACTTGTTGGCGCATGGGAGTACATCCGAAGAAATCCTTCAAGAATACAAAGGGATTACCCAGGAAGACATTCAAGCATGTCTGCTTTTTGCGACAAGGTCACTGCAAAATACCGACTTCATGCCTCTTAGCTTGGAGTAAATAGGGATGCGCTTTCTTGTCGATGAGTGTACTGGCCCGGCCGTAGCACGATGGCTTAGGGCTCTCCGGCACGATGTGTTTTCCGCCTATGAAGAAGCAAGGGGCATGGATGATGATGACGTGATCCATAAAGCCTTTACAGAGAACCGGGTTCTGATCACCAACGACAAGGACTTCGGTGAGAAGGTCTACCGCGAGAATCGGCCTCATAAGGGTGTAGTTCTCTTGCGCCTTGCGGATGAGCGGCCAGCAATAAAAATAGGTGTGTTGGCGAGACTCCTTTCAGTATACACAGATCGTATTCCCGATCAGTTCGTTGTGGTGACCGAAACAAAGATACGTTTCGCCCGAATGAGTCCTGCCAAATATATGTAGCCATCCGCGAGTCGAACCGGCGAATGAACCCGTCGAGCAACCGCGGGGCAAGTCAATCGGGTTCATTCGGAGCTCCCTGGCCGCGGTTGCCCGCGGTTATCCGCACGTTAGCCTATCAGTGAACAAGCATTCAGCATTACATAAGGAGAGTATAATAGGGGTAAACATGAATCAAAGAGCACTCATTACCGGTATTACCGGCCAGGATGGTTCCTACCTGGCCGAATTCCTGTTGGAAAAGGGTTAGGAAGTGCATGGAATCAAGCGCCGTGCATCGCTGTTCAATACGCAGCGGGTGGATCATATCTATCAGGACCCGCACGTGGATGAACGGCGTTTCATTCTGCACTACGGTGACCTCTCCGACAGCTCCAACCTGACCCGCATCATTCAACAGGTACAGCCCGACGAGGTCTATAACCTGGGAGCCCAGTCCCATGTGGCGGTGAGCTTCGAGTCACCGGAATACACCGCGAATGTGGACGCCCTTGGCACACTGCGCCTGCTGGAGGCTATCCGTCTTCTGGGATTGGAAAAGAAGACCCGTTTCTATCAGGCCGCCACATCCGAGCTCTTCGGTCTCGTGCAGGAGATTCCCCAAAACGAGACCACGCCTTTTTATCCCCGCAGCCCTTACGCGGTAGCGAAGCTCTATGCCTACTGGATCACGGTGAATTACCGGGAATCATACGGCATGTATGCATGCAACGGCATTCTGTTCAACCATGAATCACCGCGTCGTGGAGAGACGTTCGTAACTCGCAAAATTACACGGGGCCTGGCCAATATCGCGCAGGGGTTGGAAAAATGCCTGTTCATGGGAAATCTGGATGCGCTGCGCGACTGGGGGCACGCCAGGGACTATGTGCGCATGCAGTGGCTCATGCTGCAGCAGGAGAAACCGGAAGATTTCTTCATCGCCACCGGTGCGCAGTGCTCTGTAAGGGACTTCATCCGCATGGCGGCTGCCGAGCTCGGGCTCACCTTGCGCTTCGAGGGCAAGGGCCTCCGTGAAAAAGGGATTGTCACGCGCATCGAAGGCGACAAGGCTCCGGCCGTGAAGGTGGGGGATGCCATAGTGACGGTGGACAGTCGGTATTTCCGCCCCGCCGAGGTGCAATCCCTGTTGGGTGATTCCTCCAAGGCCCGGGAAAAGCTGGGGTGGGTGCCGGAAATCACCCTTCAGGAAATGTGTGCGGAGATGGTGGCGGCGGATTTGGATGAGGCGCGACGCCATGCATTGCTGAAGGCACACGGCTACAATGTGACGGTATCGGTAGAAGCTTAAGGAGATACGTGGGAACGAATGTGCTAAGAAGGTATAATGCCGGAGCCACGGTTGACACTCTCGTTCACGCCGCGTCGCACTTTGTCACCCCCCACATGCTTTCAGTGGGGATCCGGGGGATAAGAGAATCTGGATTCCCGGTAGAATGGAAGAATGTGGGAATGACCTCTGGAACCCTTATTCGATGAACTTTCTCAATAAGTAGTAGGTCGGTATTCCAATCCCGACAGCATTTGCACCCAGATGTCGGTTATGGAAACCCGACCTACGGCCATTCCGTTACCCAGACCTGTTGAGAAGTCATTATTCGATTCCCTAAGCGCTTGATGTCAGGTGGAAATCCCCAAATGGCACCTGTGGGAGGAATTCGCAGGAATAGTCTCTTTTGGGGGAATTGCTCACTGCGAAATCTTGTCGATTATTCAGAACGATTCAGGCCTTGAACTGGAAATTGACAGCACCAGTTCCGTCACGAAAGGACTTTCAGGCATGATGAGTACTTATGTGGCCGGTCACCGGGGCATGGTGGGTTCGGCAATGTTGCGGCGACTGGAAGCATTGGGGCAGCGCCATATCGTTACCCGCACCCATGGGGAATTGGATCTCAGCCGGCAGGCGGAGGTCGAGGCATTTTTCCGGGAGGAACGGGTGGACCGGGTGTACATGGCCGCTGCCAGGGTGGGGGGGATCCATGCCAACAACACCTATCCGGCGGAGTTCATCTACGAGAACTTCATGATGGAGTGCAACATGATCCACGGCGCCTACAAGGCGGGTGTGCAGAAGCACTTGTTCCTGGGCTCTTCCTGCATCTATCCCAGGCTTGCGGAGCAGCCCATGAGGGAGGATGCCCTCCTGTACGGTGTGCTGGAACCGACCAACGAGCCCTATGCCATCGCCAAGATCGCCGGCATCAAACTGTGCGAGAGCTACAATCGGCAGTACGGGCGGGACTACCGCAGCATTATGCCCACCAATCTCTACGGCCCCAACGACAACTTCCATCCGGAAAACAGCCACGTCGTTCCGGCGTTGCTGCGCCGCTTCCATGAGGCGGTGCAGTCCGGCGCCGAAGAGGTGGTGATCTGGGGAAGCGGCACACCCATGAGGGAGTTTCTTCATGTGGACGATATGGCCGCCGCCGCAGTGCATGTGATGGAGCTGCCTGAAGAGGTGTATCGCGCCCACACGCGGCCCATGCTGTCCCACATCAACGTGGGCACCGGTAAGGATTGCACCATCGCGAACTGGCTGAAACCGTAGCGCGGGTCACGGGTTTCACAGGCAGGCTGGTTTTCGATACTGAGAAGCCTGACGGTGCACCCCGTAAGCTGTTGGATGTCTCGCGCGCCACGGCCCTGGGATGGCGGGCGTGCATCAGCCTGGAAGAGGGGTTGCGGGATACGTACCGATGGTTCCAGGAGAACCAGGGGAAATTCAGACGATGAGGACTGCTCTGAAAAGCTCTTTGGTTCGCTGCTCTCAGGTCGGGATTCCAATCCCGACGAACACATGTCGGGTATAGAAACCCGACCTGCAAAGCCACTTTTCATCGTTCAGGGTGTCCCGTAGGAACATGAACGACTGTTCTGAACTCGTTGAATATGGACAGTCCACAGGGGTAGGACGGCGCATTGATTTGCGCCACCCCAACCCTGAACCGGACCTGGCGGCTCTCAACACATCTTATGTGCTACGGCACATAAGATGCGATATTCGCCGTTGCGCAGCTACTCCTCCAGCTCTTCCCCAAGTCCCCATAAGCTCCTTTTCGAAGGCTCCAATACTCTGGTGGTCCGATCCGGCGCTGCCCTTGTTCATTTTAAACTTGAGCCAAGCTGCGTAAAGGGTCGAAGGACGATAAACCTTGTCGATCACGCTGAGCCAAACTCCTCCTTTTACCCCCTTCCTGAGGGCTGCCAGCATACGTTCCGTCCACACCAAATGTTCCAACCGGTTCCATTTGTCGGATCGAGCTTCTTCCATCTGCCCAGCCGTTTCCGCCACAGCCACAGATTGTACTTCATGGGGCGTGGACATCACGCGTCCACCTTCCTGCGTCCCTCTACTCTAAGGTCATTCCACCGCTTCCAGGCTGCTGGTGACGCTCTGCCTCCTGCCCGGCCGACTCTTCGTAGCCACGCGAAGGGCAATGAACAGCAACGTTTCACCAGACAGGTCTCCCTGGTACACGCGACACGACCTTCCATGCATTCCGTCACGAGATGTCTCCAGCTACCGGAAGTGGGAGTCTCCCGGGAGAGGACTTCCACCTCTCAGATCGCGCCTGCTTCCAGGCCCACCAAGTCGGGTTTTCATACCCGACACCATTGAGCAAAAGGCTGTCGGGATTGGAATCCCGACCTACTCATTGGGAAAGTGCGAGGGAACCGGAACCGATCCATGGTAGTGCGTATAGAACCAGATGGTATGGAAGGCATAACGGCACTCCCTCATTGCCGAAAAGCAAGACGGATCGATCCACACGGAGACGGTAACGTACCGAGCATTCAACCGGGAACGGCGGTACCCCGGCCAAATGGATCAAGGAGGCCAACTCTCAGATTGTGGTTACGGAAAGCACAGGCATTCGCTGCAAAAGCATCTACACAGCTTTGGAGCCCAAGGGAATCATCGAGGTCGCAGTCAATGCCCGCTGGGGTGCTTTCACGGTAATCCTTCGGACTCGGTGTCTCAAAATCTTTGACACATTTCGAAGAGCCATTGACGACCTCGAAGTGGATCTGTTACTCAGCAGGATCATTGAGTATCGATTCTTTGCCAAATCATTGGATAAAGTGGAATGAAAATAAAGATACACGAACTTCTTTTTCTGGCTTTATGTCCTCTTTTGTGCCTGTTGTCCAACCCAATTCCAGTCGCCGCACAGGTCGATCAGGCTGCGGAGACAAACGGAAAGGGAGCCAATGGGATTTCCATCCCCGAAGACCTCGGGACGTCCGCCCGTATGAATGCGGCCGAACTCAAAAAAGATATTGAACTGCGGATGGAGGGGCTTTTCGAGAGGCAGCCATGGAGATTCAACGCAGATACGGTGGAACGCGTCTGGGAGGGGGCTCTCAACCTTCCCCGCCTGCTTCCCCCCTTCCTTCACCGCACCGCTGAGCAGGCGCATCGCCTGGGGTGGCCTGGATCGCTCCTTGTCCTGTTTTTTCTCGCCGTTGTTCTCTACAGTTTTTTCGAAGCCCGCAAGATCAACGAACGACTTCAGCGCGCCGCAGCCCCTCTTGAAAAGGTCCTGTCCGGGCCCTACTACCCTTACTTTCTCTCGGTCCTGAAAATCATCGCGGCCGTCGCCCTTCCTCTTTCACTGTATGCCCTTTTCCTGCTGGTTGAAAAGCTGACCGGGTGCAAGGCAAACTGGTTCGTTTTCACGGGGAGTCTCTTGAACCTCTGGTCCATCGGGGCATTCGCTCTGAGCCTGCTCCACGAAATCCTGCTGCCTCATTACCTTCCTCTTCCCTCGGAAAACGCCCGTTCCATCTATCGTGCATCGAGAAGGTTCGTCCTTTTTGCCATGATCGGCACCGCCGTCTTCCAGGGAGCCCAGGCTTTTCGAATCCCGGGGGACATCCTCGCACTGATCCGTTTCCTCGTTTCCGTATCCATCGTGTGTGCCTC
>JAAYUJ010000149.1 GCA_012517775.1 Deltaproteobacteria bacterium | reverse complement strand
TCCAGCCCCATGGAAAAGCCAGACCCCTGAATGTGCATGGACGGGACCGCGAAAACACTCCTCTCCTTCAACGCAAGCTCACCGGTCAGTTTCACGTGTTCACCGGTCAAGGATTTCACTTGAGCCGGAAGTCCTCCCAATCCCCGCAACTCGCCTCTCACGGTTCCTGCCGCCCCCGCAACGCCCTCTGTGGAATCCAGTTGAAGCTCGATCAGCCCCTGGCCCGAATAGTCTCCTCCCGTCAGTGCGGCAATGGATTTTAAATCCTTCATCTCCAGCCTGGAACTGACGGACGCTTTCATTGTCTCAGGGTCCAGCCAGCCCTCCAATTCCAGGTGCGTATCAAAGCCGTCCACCGTGAGGGTGCGGACGGTGGTTTTCCCTTTTTCAATGACCTCTGCTTCGCCAGCCCATCGAAAAGACATCGCAGGTTGCTTCTTTCCGGCAAGATTCGAGATTCCCTCAGCACTCCCCTTCCCGGAAATGTGGAATACCCTTCCGGTTTCCGAAGTTCCGGGGCTCCCCGCAATATGAAAGGCAGTCTGCATCCCGTCCACTCTCATATCCTCCATGGCAAAATCCTCTGCGGTCAGGGAGACATCTGCCTCCGGTTCCTCCGCAGTCCCCGTGACGCCGGCCCGGAGGGCGATCCTGCCCTGAGCGGGTCCTGATTCCGGAACACCCAGGAGCGCCGCATCAGGAATGTTGAGATCCAGAGCACCCTGCAACTTTTCTCCTTCGTAGCGAAAATCACCCGAGGCTTTCAGGTTGAATCCGGGCGCTGCCACTGCCATCCGATCCAGCGACAGACCGACCGAAGGCTCCAAACGGAGTGCGATCCCCAGAGAGACCCGCGGAGTGAAAATGCTTATCCATTTAGGAGAGACGAGGCTGGCAGCGGTCTCCATGTGACCGTCCAGTTCAAACAGAACCGCATCGCCCACCTCAACCCCTATGTCTGCCTCCAACAGGCCAAGATACTCCGCCCTCGCCCGTAGATCCCCTTTCCAGGTCTCCAAGGGTGCTTTTCCTTCCAGATCAAGCTGAAGCTTCCCTGCATGAGGAATGCTCATCACCCTGGCAAGCCAGCCGCCAGGGGCCTCGCGCAGGACCGCCTTGAGATCGAGCTCCGGCTGCGTGCCGCTCATGACCGCAACCACTTCAGCGGTTGTTTCCGGCCCCGGGTCCGTACGTTGGATGAGAAGTGAAACGGTCAGACCCGCTGATTCGGTCTCCTGGGATGCGCCGCCTCGAATGGAGAAAACCGCTGCGCTTCCCAAAAGGCTTTTCCCAAACTCCAATGCGGAAATCTGCACTTTCTCCACGACAATCGACGGCAACCGGGGCAGACTGAAGTGCGCAGGGGGTTCTTCTTCAGAACTCAACGGACTGCGATCCACGTGAATGCTCGAAGCAGACAACTCATACACATGGACTTTTCGAAAGAGCAAAGCCAGTGGAGACCACCGCAGGGACAGGTCTTCCCCTTTCAGCCAGGAACCTTCCCGATCGCTGATTTCCAGCCGGTCCAACCGAATTTCAAAAGGAATAAACCCATCCAGCTTTTCAAGCACCACCTGCCTTTCCGCGCCTGAGCTCAACAGCGATTCCATCTGCCTCGCGAGGAATCCTTTTCCGGCTGCTGTCTGCAGGAACACCACGGCGAGAAAAAGCAGGAAAAGCAATGCCAGTAAGAGGCCACCGACTCCGAACAGTAACCATCGTAATTTCATTTACTTATCCTGAAAAGAAGTACTTTCTCAATAAATAGGTCGGGATTCCAGTCCCAACAGCCTTTGCGCCATGGCGTCGGGCATGGAAACACGACCTACAGAGGGGTCGTTACCCAGACTTATTGAGAAGTCACGAAAAGAAGGCTTCTTGACTCACATGCGTAGACCTCAAGGATCCAAAGGAAAGTGTATTGCACAATCTTCGCGAACCGTGCGATCTCTGTAGAGGGTGTTTTTCTCCTTTCATCATTCCAGGTGCGTCGGGGGGGACATGCATGAGAGTCGTCTTCTAGAAAGCCTGACCCAGGCTGATGTATATCTGGACCACATCATCTATTCCTTCCCGGCGGTTCAGAGGGACACCCACATCCAGCCGCAGGGGCCCAATGGGAGTATAGTAGCGGATCCCGGCTCCCGCTCCCCATTTCAGGCTGGTGCTGAAATCGGGAAAAGAAGGCTCAAAAGCCCCACCGCCATCAAGAAAGGTGACGAAACCGACAGTCTCCGTGATCTTCCAGCGCAGCTCAGCAGAGAATTCCACGAGAGAACGTCCCCCGATGGGATCCTCTTCAGCATTCAAAGGACTCACAGACTGATAGGGATATCCGCGGATCGACCCGCCTCCTCCGGCGTAATAGCGGAGGTCCGCAGGAACGGATCTTCGTTCGGCTCCGACAATACTCCCCAAAGCTCCTCTGGCCGCCAGAACAAGGTGAGGTTTCTTCATCAAGGACCAGTAATGACTGTAACTCGCATAAGCCTTTAGAAAAGCAGTGTCGATATCCAGCATGCTCCAATAAGGAGTCGTATGAAGTTTCAACCTGCCGCCTCGTTCCGGGTCTAGCAGATCGTTGCTTCGATCCCATTCGAATTGAACAGGGAAGGACAGCAGCGCGAATTCCTCCCACCCGTTGTCTTCCTCTTCTACCTCGGAAAATCTGAATCCAGGCCCTGCGCTGATTTTCACTCCCTTCCCCGGTTCCCTGTGCACCATCACCGTGCTTTCCACATTTCGACTCTCGTAAGCGTCGGTGTCATCAGTGCCGATCCCGAGCCTCGCATTGAGCGTTTGATGGTCTCTCAAAAAATCCGCTTTTTCAAAGGCAATCTCGGCCCCATAACTGATCTGGGAAACGATAACACTCGCGTTCAATCGTTCGCCTTCCCCGAAGAGATTACGGTTTTCCCATGACGCCTTGGCCCCAAATCCTTCATCAGTCTTGTAGCTGGCTCCGGCGCTGATGGTCCTCTGCTTCCTTTCAGTCACCTCGACTGTGATGGGCAGTGTTCCATCACTTTCAAGAACCTCGCCCCGTTTGACCCGACTGAGAGAGAAAAGACGCAAGTCAGTCAGGCGCTTCTGCAGATCCGCCAGAAGGGCTTCATCGTAAAGGTCTCCCTTCTTCCAGGGTATTTTGCCGAGAACGACTCGTTCCTCAACGGACTTCAAACCTGTGACGGAGGTATCGCCGAATCGCGCAGCTGGTCCTGTATCCAGAAGATATGTCACCGCAACGCCTTCTGTCCGATGATCGACAACCACTCTGGGCTCGTCCGCACTCGCAAAAGGATAACCCCTGTTCTTCATCCGCCGCACCAGTGCATCCCCGGCATCCAGAATCTTCTGTGCATGTGCCGGTTCTCCCTCGGCCACACTCAGCTCGGCAGGAGTCGGCATTGAACCTCCTGTTTCCCGCTCTTCCGATTGAACCTGTACCTCCACGGATTGAATCCTATACACCCGGCCAGTATTCACAGAAAAGACGACCTTTACCGGATCATGGCTTTCGTCGATTGTCGTCTCTATTGACGCGCCGTAGTATCCCACAGACCTCAAGGCAGCAATGAATTCCCGGACATCTCCTTCAGCCCTGCGCCGCAGTAGCCCCTCAGTGGGTGGCGGCTCATCCTTGCGCCCCTCGGTGCGGGAGATAAGCTTCAACGTCTTCAGCATT
>JAAYUJ010000737.1 GCA_012517775.1 Deltaproteobacteria bacterium | reverse complement strand
GAAGATCTCTTCGTGAAAGTCGATTCCCAGAGGATTCAGGAAGTCTTCCTCAATCTCTTCATGAATGCCATCGATGCTCTGGCAAGGGGACCAGGACAGATTAAGGTCTCGGCGGAACTGGAGAGAGGGAGCGGCATGGCGGTCATTCGGGTCCAGGATACGGGAATGGGGATACCGGGCGAGAATCTTGGGAAGATTTTCGACCCTTTTTTCTCAACCAAAGAGGTGGGATTCGGGACCGGCCTTGGCCTGTCCATTGCCTACGGCATCATCCAAAAGCATGGTGGAACGATTGCCGCTGAGAGCCAGGAAGGGGTTGGTACGACTTTCTTCATCCGCCTGCCCGTTGACCCACAACCGCCGATCGAAAAAGGCTGATCGTCATGTACAAACCCAGAGGCTCAATTTCATCGTAAGGCACCACGGTGGGAGGGACCTCATGACCCTTGATGAAAACGAAAAAATACATTGCGTGGATCCTCCAACAGGTTTAAGGAAGCCGCACCCAGGCTGTAGAGGTACTCGGCATCGACAGGGTGTCTCTCTGAAGGATCAAGCGATACCAGCTGGGGGAATGACAGGCGGGTTGAATGCTCATGGCAGGAGCACCCGGTCAATGATCTCCATCACATCGTCGCTCAAGACCAGGTTTATGTTCTCAGTTGCCTCCGCATCCAGATCGTTGATATCCACTTCATTGGAACGCGGCAGCATGACGGTCTTGACCCCTGCACGCTGCGCCGCCAGCAGTTTCTCCCGAATTCCGTTTACAGGCAGAATGCGACCACTGAGGGTGAGTTCCCCGGTCATGGCGACGTCTCTTCGCGCCGGCCTTCCCGATAGCACGGAAAGCAAGGACATGGCAATGGTCACACCCGCCGAGGGACCATCCTTGGGTATCGCCCCCGCTGGAATATGAATGTGGATGTCGCTGTCCGTGAAGAAGTCTTCCCTGATATTCAAACGCTCCGCATGGCTCCTGATGAAACTGAGAGCCGTTTGAGCGGACTCCTTGATGATGCTTCCGAGAGATCCTGTGAGGATAAGCTGCTGATTCCCCCGCATGATGGTGGCTTCCACAAAAATGATCTCCCCCCCAAACTCACTCCACACCAGACCCGTCGTCACCCCCAGCCGGTTTTCGGCTGCGGCAACCTCCCGTGTATAGCGCCGAGGTCCCAGCAACTGCTGGACCAGGAGCTCATCGATTGTCTTGGGAAAAGCATCAGCTCCATTCTCAAGGCAAATCCTTGCCAGCTTTCGGCAGACTTGGGCAATTTCCCGCTCCAACTGCCGCAGGCCGGCCTCACGAGTATAGTCTCTCACAATCGTCAATACAGCTTCGTCCGTGAACGGAGCTGTACAGCGAATCAGCCCGTGATCCTTAAGACTGCGGGGAATCATATGATTCCTTGCAATGTGCAGTTTGTCTCTTTCAGTGTATCCCGAAAAAGTGATGACCTCTAAACGATCCAGAAGAGGTCCCGGCATCCGTTCCACTATATTGGCCGTGGCAATGAACATGACACCCGACAGGTCAAATGGAACGTCCAGGTAGTAATCCATAAAATTATTGTTCTGCTCCGGATCCAAAATCTCCAGTAGAACCGAGGCAGGATCCCCGCGAAAGTCCTGCCCGATCTTGTCGATCTCGTCGAGCATAAAGACAGGGTTCTTCATGCCGAGCCGGCGGATCTCCTGAATGACCCGACCCGGCATTGCACCCACATAGGTCCTTCTGTGACCGCGGAGCTCCGCCTCATCGCGCATACCGGCAAGCGAGAGACGCACAAACTTGCGCTCCAGAGCCTCTGCGATGGCCTTCCCAATGGAAGTCTTTCCCGTGCCCGGTGGTCCGCTGAAGCAAAGAATCGGTCCGCGGGACATCTGGATATGCTTCTTTCTCTCTTTGACCTGCTGAACGATGGATCTCAGTTCATCGAGGTTGATGGGCTTCGACAGGTAGTGGACCGCTCCCTTCTTCATGGCGCTCACGGCGGATGTCACCGTGGCAAAACCGGTAATCATGACAGTGTCCGTGAAGGGAGCGATCTTCCTCACGGCCTCCAGAAGCTGCATTCCGTCCATCTTTTCCATTTTGAGATCAGTCAGGACCAAATCGTACTCTTTTTTCTTGACGCACTCCAAGGCATCCGCACCATTTGCCGCCGTATCCACCACATAGCCCGCTTTCCGAAGGACATATTCCAGGTTCGTTCGTGCAATTTCCTCGTCGTCCACCACAAGAATGTGGAAGGCACCTATGGAACAGAGCGTCCTGACGGCAAGATAGTCGAGGATGCGTTCCTTGACAGGGCGAAGACCGTAATGTCGCGCATCCAGAACGTGCTTCGCGTGTTTCAGATCCAGATTGTCTTGGGTGAAGAGGTTCCAGGGCAACGAAATAAGATAATCAAGATAATTCAGCCCAATAGTGTACTCCCCCATGGATGGGTCGGTGCTCTCCAGGCGCTCCAATTCCTTGAAAGCTACTTGAGCGATACTGTCAGGCAATTGAGCTTTCTGAACAGCTATTTTGAGATCGACCAACTCCTGGGGAGCCCTCTGCTCATGTTCTTTAGTCTTCTTAAATAATCCCATTCTCCCACCCTGTATGCCATGAAATGGCGATGGCCGCTCCAGGACGACCATCAGAGCTGGTTCGAAACAAGCACCTCAGGACAACTGCTCACAACAACTTGTGGCTGTCTCCCATAAAGACTGTCGCAGTGGAACTCAACTGTGCGGGGCTACCAATTCGATGATAAAAAGGAGTAGGAAATTATCCCAGATTCTATCCTCAGCTTCACCCTACGTTCCCATTACTTTTTCTCTTGCGTCTCAATATCAGGCTTGAAAGCTTCATCCTTCCAGAAGGCTATTGGATTTCCCAAGTCAGACCGGCAGGGGCAGGAGTGCCGGTGGAGCTTCGCGTCTTGCCGTTCATCAACCAAACTCGGAGTCTGCCCTTCGCAGTATCCTGCCAAAGAATATCACT
>JAAYUJ010000148.1 GCA_012517775.1 Deltaproteobacteria bacterium | reverse complement strand
GTCATTGTCTCCGTTTCCCACAGGGTTGACCACCCATTGAAGATCAGGCGTGAGCGCCACATGCTCATTCAGGGCGATCCGGTAGTAGGCCTCCGCATGGAATTCCGTCCCGTCATTGTCGGGCTCGATGTGCCCCTTCACTCCGGCGATCCCGATTCCCAACTCGTCATCGGGCCGCGAAGGGAGGAGACCCTTGAGATTGGCTCCAGCCGACCAGAACCAGTCCACATCGTATGCATCCCTGTCGCTGTAGGCCAGCCTTGCGAAAAGGCCAAGGCATTGGGTCACCTGCTGGTCGAAGCTCACCCCCACTCCCCAGCCGTCTTTGTTGAAATCGCCTGCCGAGTTGGAGTGGTCGTACATGGCATCAAAGAAATACACTCGATAGTTGCCCTGTAAGTTTCCGAATTTGGGAGAAAACCGCAATTGGGCCGCAACCATCGGTTCGTCGAAGATGCGACTGTAAACGGTTTTCTGAAGGTCTTCCTCCATGTTGGGGCGGCTGGACGAAACAGCCAGGGCGGAGAAGGAGACAGATTCCACAGGGGAGAAGGTGGCTGCGATCAGCGGTGCGAACTCGTTTTCGCTGTCGAGAACGGGATTGTTGACGAGGGCCTTTCCTACGAACTGGACATTGGCATCATTGGCAAACGCGTTGTCATCAACGAAACCGACGGTCTCCGTCTTGCCCACGACAAAGGCGAGCTTTCCCCCGCAGAAGCTGTGCTCGTAGTAGGCCTCCTGGAGCCAGAAGACCTTGTCCTTCGGCAACTGCAGGTCCCCGCTGTTGTCCGCGATGGTGTTGAGATTTGCAAACAGGCCGTCCTCCATGTTCACGTCGGAACCTTTTCCCTCTCCGGCATGGGCATGGATAAAGAACTTGCCGTTCTCCAGAAACGGAACGGGCGGCGTGTAACCGATTTCAAGGTCGAAGGCGATCCCCCCCGCGGAAGAATCGCCTATTCTCTCCCCCTCGATGGACCCGAATGTCCCTCCCTGGCCGAAGCCCACCGCGCTGCCATGGATCTCAAACCCGTATTTCTCCCAGCAGTATTTCTTCTCCTCAGCGGGTTCACCGGCCTTTTCGCAAGTGCCTTCCCCCTTCTCTCCTGCCTGGACACCCTCGATTATTGCCCTCTCCCGCAGTTCCTTCTCAGCAGGCAGCCCCCAAGCAGCCCGGGCATCCACCGAAAGAAGCGACAGCACAGCCGTCAGCAGCATAAATCCAGTCCACATCCTTTCTCTCCTCCCTCCTGGCGCAGTGCGAAAATTTCCAAAAAGCCCCACGATCCATCACAGTGAGCTACCTCTTCCAATCCCCTGCCCCTATCGAAGTGGATCAAGTCTCCCCTCTCTCGATGAAAAGATGAGACGTTAAAAAATCGCGGTAACCTCGCCTCACCGCCCCGAAGAGGCCTGGTTTCATCATGGCCCGACGACAGATTACCCGCCCTCTTGTCCTGATCAGGCCGTTTCCAGACAAAAAAAGCCGGAAGGATTCAATGCTGGAATCCTTCCGGCCTTCTTGACCGAATTCTCTGCAACTTCTCAGTAAGTCCCGGTTACGACTGCCCCGCAGATCGGGTTTCCATACCCGACATCCGGGCGCAAACGCCGTCGGGATTGGAATCCCGACCCACTTATTGAAAGAGTAGAATGCACTAAACGAAAAGCACGGACAACCGAAGCTTCTTGCTCCGAATTCGAAAACAAAATAGAGGAACCTCAAATCGGATGTCAACCGTTTTGATGGTCTCCTTGAGACTATTTTTTTCTGATTTCATAGTGACTTACACGGGAACTCCAGTAACTTCTCAATAAGTCGGGTTACGACTCCTCCGTAGGTCGGGTTTCCATACCCGACATCCGGGTACAAACGCCGTCGGGATTGGAATCCCGACCTAATTATTGAGAAGGCACGAAATTCCCTTTGATCTCCCGATGATGTGCCTCGACCCTTTCATCCGGCCGATATGGAATCAATAGATCGTGTCCTATCCCAACATATGCGGCATGGAAGTTCGTGTTTGATTTCAAGGATGGATTCACATAGAATTATTATATTGTATTCATGACTATCGGAATGGAGCATTTGTTTTCAACGCGAGAGGAGAGCCTACGATGACCACGACAAAAAGAGAAGTCTGCCATTGCGAAAAGTGCGGAAATGAAGCAGAAATGACCATCACCTGCCAGCTGATCGACGTGGAAGTACAACCCAACGTGGTTAAAAAGAAAGAGAAGCAAACGAGGGTCTGCACCGTATGCGGCAACGAAGCCGACATGATCATTGACTTTGACGAATAGTGGAAAATACAGCGTAATTCGGACGGCATTCATACCCGGGGATCATTCTTATTGTGGTGCCAGATGCCTGTCGTGCAGGGGAGAAAGTGAACATATCCCTGTCTCCCCTGTTTGCTGTGCGCTTGATCAACGTTTGAGGTGGGCCATGACTCCATTGGCCAACTGCTTGCACTCTTCGAATTTCTGGAGAGCCCTGCCTCTGTATTCCAGCGACTCCCGGGTGGCTGTCTTCCCTGCAAAATGGCTGTTATACGTGTCAACGACACTGTTCGCCTCCCTGCAAGTTTTGAAATAGGACAGCCTCAGGTCGCTGAATGCCTTGAACTGCTTGGGGTTTTCGAAGGAAATCCCATTCATATAAAGACTGTAGTTGGAAGTGTTCGGGTCCACGATGTAACCCCCTGTAGCTTCGAGGGGGATCCACTCATTCGGCTTGACCTCGGCGAGGAGCCAGGCATGGTTCATCCCTGCGATGTATTCCGTATCGGTTGTTCCGTACCGAAGGTCTCTTTCCACATTACCAACCGTGATTTTTGACCTGATGCCCTGGGTTTTCAGGATGTTCCACACATCGATGACCATGTCGGCACACACGAAGAAATCTTCAGTACTGTATGTGTGCTTCTTGCGATAGTCCGCCAGGGTGACCATGATCTTTGCGTAGCTCTCGATATCTTTCAAGGAAGGGGTTACCCGAGGCGGGGGAGCATGAGCAGTAAGGACCGGACCTTGGGAGGGCCGCTCTTTACTCCACCGCTTGCAGGCAATTTCATTTAGGCTTTCCGCTTTCTGGTGCTGTCCCATTTGCTCATAGACGGCGATGAGATCGCTGATGCTTGTCGCAACCTTTGTGCTGCGCGGTCCCAGATTGCTCTCCTGAATCGATCTCAATCGTTCCAGAATGTCGGCCGCTTCCTGGAATTCCTGCCG
>JAAYUJ010000736.1 GCA_012517775.1 Deltaproteobacteria bacterium | reverse complement strand
GACAGGTTCCCCGAACAAAATGTTAATGAATGCCCTTCTGTAGGAATCGACAACCTTGTCCTTTCTCATGATCAATGCGATGTGATCGGGCTTGAAGTAATGATCCAGCGAGAGGAATTCGAGTCTTCGCTGCCTCAGTGCGGGAAGATCTCTTACAATGGTGGCAAGGGAAATCCCGAGGCCCATCTCCACGTAAAGAGAACTCAGTTCAACGTTTGACGATTCCATGGCAAGCCGGTAATGGAGACCAATCTTTTGAGACTCTTCTTCAAGGGCATTCCTTCCGCTGTGCCTCAAATCCCTTGGGGGTAGAATGAGGGGATACTTGACAAGTTGTTTCCATGTAACCCGCTTCAATTTGCCCAGTGCATGTCCTTGCGGCACCATCAAAACCGTCTCAACCCTCTTCCACCGGATGGCTGCCAGGTCCTTCGGAACGACCGATTCGAGTACCAGGCCGAAGTCCACTTCTGCATCCCTGACGAGTCCTACTACTCTTCCCTGAACACGGTCCAACAAGGTGATCTCGACTTGGGGGAACCGCTCGATATAGTCTTTGAGCTTATCTGGAAAGAGGTGGTAGAGGGTGGTATACGGTGCGGCGAATTTCAGTGGCCCTTTTTGAACACCCTTGAGCTCGTTCAAATCCCCGGCGATATTCTCGTAGCCTTTCAGCACCGATTTGAAAATTCGAGGAATCGTTCCCCAGCCGGAGTGAGCTTGAGCTTCCGCGTTCCTATCCTTTCAAACAGCTGAGAGCCGAATTCGTCTTCGAGAGCCTTGATCTGCTGACTGAGGGCGGATTGCGACCGAAGCGCGTCACTTCCCCTGCCTTGGTAAAGCTTCCCAGCCTTGCCACGTGATAAAAGCCTACCATCTGCTGCCATTCCATGATTCATAAGCTCGGCTAATAGGATTCATAAAGCCAATTAATTTGACATTTCAGCATCTTATATCAAAATTCGAGTCAAGGACAAATAGAGATTTTTTGGGCGAAAGATCCGGGGGAGAAAAAGTATATGCTCATCAGCCGATATCGTAAAGAATTCTGCCGGCCGCCTAATCCGGAGGCCGAGCACCTGCGATGTGTCGCTTATCTTGATACCGACATCAGTGAGGTGCTCCCATATCTCAACAGGACTCTTGGCGGCCACCAGTATTTCACCGATCCTCCCTCATTGACGCTGAAACTCCCCGGCAAACTGGTCACCCTCTATGGCAAGGCGATCGCCATCAACATCGTGAAGGACGAAGCTGAAGCAGAGGATGTACTCGAATGGCTCAAAGAGAAGGTGAACGAAACATGGAATAGACGCGAGGAGATAGAACCGATCCTGCGAGTAGCACCAAAGCCTCGCCTTCTCGATATCCTGCGACTGCTTCCCAAAACGAACTGCGGCAAGTGTGGTGATCCGACGTGCATGGTGTTTGCTTTGCGCAGCAGCGAAAATGCCGGTCGGCTGGAAGACTGTCCGCATCTCGATGAGTCTGGCAAAGGAAGGATTCGGGAGTATCTCGAACAATTTCATTGGGGAACCGAGCATTGAAGGGAAAAAAAGGAAGGCTCTTGCATGATATGGTGATTGGTTATTTATCATAGCCTGTTCAAAAGAATAGCAAAGAGATTAGTACCTTCTCAATGAGTAGGTCGGGATTCCAATCCCGACGGCGTTTTCACCCGGATGTCGGGTATGGAAACCCGACCTGCGAAGGAGCCGTAACCCGGACTTATTGAGAAGTTACAGGGGTGACGACATGAAAAAGAGACTGCATGCCGGGCTTGCTTTCGAATTCAGCTTCACTGTTCCGGAATAGAAGACCGTGCCATATCTCTATCCGGAATCTCCCGAATTTCAAACCATGCCGAGGGTTTTCGCCACCGGTTTCATGGTAGGGCTCTTTGAGTGGGCATGTATCATGGCGCTGATTCCACATATCGACTGGCCGCATGAGCAGACGGTCGGCATTGATGTCCAGGTGAGCCATATAGCAGCAACTCCCCCCGGACTAACCGTCACAGTCAGGGGAAAGCTTGAGAAGGTGGATGGACGCAAGCTGACCTTCTCCTTGATTGCCGATGACGGAGTGGATAGGATCTCTGAGGAAACCCACGAACGATTTGTCATCGATGCTGACAGATTCAGGAGAAAGGCGGCAAAGAAAGCCTCTCATGCTTTCGTGCTTTCCAGCCATCCGCTGAGCACTCATTAAAGGGACAGGAAAGTCTGGAGAAGGGGAGGCATCCTGTCGCTTACTCCCGGCTTCATGGAATGTGTTGTGCTGCGGCATCTCTTATGCTGAGTCGCAATTCAGTTACTCGTTACAACCAAGACTGGTCGGAAGAGGAACGGGTGGAGGAACGATGAATCCTATTATGGAGGCGGCGGAGCGATTCAAGCCCAATGGGAGGATTGTGGGGGTTCAGGAGTACGGCGGCGGAAATGTCCACGATACCTTCCTGGTAACACTGGATGCGGGAGAGCCGCATTTCATCCTCCAGCGCATGAACACGTCCGTGTTTCGAAAGCCCGAAGAGGTCATGGAGAACATGCGGCTTGTCATCGAGCATGTGCTCTATCGGTTGGAGTCCGCCTCTTTGCCTTCAGGATGCCGCTTTGAATTGCCGCGGGTGCTGTCGACTGCCGAAGGCTGCGAATACTGGTTGAATGGGGACGGTTCATTCTGGCGGGCCATGAGCTTCGTCCGCGGAACCGAATCCTTCGATACCATCCGGAACGAGAGTCATGCGAGGGAAGTCGGCTGGGCACTCGGGATCTTCCATAGCCTCATCAGCGATCTCCCTGTGGAGAGACTGTTCGACACACTCGAAGGGTTCCACGAGACGCCCCGGTACCTTCGCCGCTATGATGCAGTCCTGTCACGAGCCGGCTCTGCCGGCTCGATCCATTCTCCCGAAACTGGTTACTGCCTTGCATTCGTGAACAGAAGGCGGGCGTCCGCAGGGGCCATCGAGGAGGCAAGAGGCCGTGGAGAATTGTCCCTCAGGCCCATTCACGGCGATCCCAAGGTAAGCAATGTCCTGATGGATACGTCTACTGGCCGGGCCGTGAGCCTCATCGACCTGGATACCGTGAAGCCGGGGCTGGTGCACTACGACATCGGCGACTGCCTCCGGTCCTGCTGCAATCCCCTGGGAGAAGAAACCACCCGGTGGGAATCGGTCGGTTTCGATACCGACCTCTGCCGAATCATTCTCAAGGGTTATCTATCGCAGGTGAAGGGTTTCTTCACGTCGTGTGATTACGAGTATCTCTTCGACGCCGTCAGGCTTATCGCCTTCGAACTGGGGCTTCGATTCTTCACCGACTACCTGGAAGGGAACGTGTACTTCAAAGTCAGGTATCCTGAGCACAATCTTGCACGAGCCCTCGTCCAGTTCAAGCTTGCTGAGAGTGTGGAGCTTCAGGAAGGGGCGATTCGCGCCATCATCAGGGACCTGAGG
>JAAYUJ010000147.1 GCA_012517775.1 Deltaproteobacteria bacterium | reverse complement strand
TTGCGGATCTTGCCCTGCGCAGCAGGGAAAAGGGGGAGGTTATTCCGGATTATGACGCCCTGATCCTCGATGAAGCACATCAATTGGAGGATATAGCCGGGCAGTATTTCGGGGTGGAATTCAGCACCCCCGGCCTTCTGGATCTCATCAGGGAAGTGCACAGGGAGTTCAGAAAAGACCGGCAACAGGACCTGCTTTCCCCACAATTACGGGAAATTACACGGCAATTAGAGGTTCTGGCCCGTCTTGTCCATCATCAGCTTCAGAAGGACGGCGGGCAGCAGGGAAGATTCTCCCTGGACATCAAAGCGTTAGGGGCGGCTTTCTCGGAAACGTGTCACCAGATCATTCACGCCCTGGAGCAGATGAGTGCTCTTCTGAGCCCTTCCGCGGATCGAGACGTTCTAGTGGAGTCCTTGTGCAGGCGCAGCACTGAACTTGCCCGAGGAACCCGTCAGCTTCTCGATCAACAGGACCCGTCCCTGATCTACTGGTACGAATGGACACCCCAGGCGGTTTTCCTACACGGAACACCCATCCACATCGGATCTCTCCTGAGGAGTGAGCTCTTCCAAAAAAAACCTGCGACGGTCCTGACATCCGCCACGCTCTCTGTGGCGGGCTCCATGGATTACCTCAGGAGAGTTCTCGGGATAGACGACAGGGCAAAAGAGCTCATCCTCCCCTCTTCTTTTGATTTTCAAAAACAGGCAGTACTCTATGTGCCCTTGCACACTCCCACCCCCAATGACTCAAGTTTCTGCCATCATGTGGCCGAGGAAGCGTTTGTAATTCTCTCCCGGACACATGGCCGCGCACTGTTCCTCTTTACCAGTTATCGAAACATGAACGACGTGTACCATCGTGTAAAGGACCGCATTCCTTACCCGGTGCTTTTGCAGGGCCAAAAACCCAAGCGTGCCCTTCTTTCAGAATTCAAGCAACAAGTCGACTCGGTGCTCTTCGCCACCAGCTCTTTCTGGCAGGGAGTCGATGTACCCGGAGAAGCTCTCAGCTGCCTCCTCATCGACAAACTCCCCTTCGAGGTTCCCGATGATCCTGTCTTGGCAGCACGCATGGCCCATCTTGCCGAAAAGGGCAGGAGTCCGTTTTTCGATTACCAGGTCCCCCGGGCGATCATTCAATTGAAACAGGGGGTCGGCCGACTGATCCGATCCTCCTCCGACAGAGGGCTTATCGTCATATTTGATGTCAGACTTATCACGAAGAAATATGGGGAGCTCTTTATCAGAAGTCTACCTCCATTCAAACTCGTCCACAGTATGGAAGAAATAGACGAGTCTTTCTTTCCTTTGGATGACTTGTCCCGGGGCTTGGTCCGCAGCACCATTTCGTGACAAATGATAGAGGAGGGATACATGGAAAAGAGAATTCTCGCGGCAGTCGATGGATCTCAAAAGGGATTCCAGGCTGTCTCCATCTTGGGGCATCTTCTGAGAGGACAATCCGATTTTCAGCTGATTCTCTTCCATTGCCTCCAGCAGCTTCCGACCCTGGCGCCCGGAGAGCTCTGCACCATTTCGGAAGAAGCCTGCAGACTCCCCATCAGCGCCCAGGAACGCCTGGGTAACGCTATCCTGCAGAAAGCCCACGGGCTCCTCGTGGAGAAAGGATTTCCCGAAAGAGGGATTGAGCTGAAAGTGAAACTGGACAGTGTCGATCCGGCCCAGGACATTCTCAAGGAGGCACAAGCCCAAGATGTTTCAACAATTGCAGTGGGAAGGAGAGGACGCAGCCAACTGGAGAACCTGCTCCTCGGAAGCGTTTCCAGCAAGGTCGCTCAATACGCCGGGAACCGGTCCGTCTGGGTCATCGACACACCAACCCATGAAACCCATAAGGCCCTCATTGCCATGGAGGCAGAGTCTGATGCCCGCCATCTGATGTCCTATGCATGCAAGCACATCGCACCTGTCCCCGGAATACATTTTACCCTCCTCCACATAATGCCGCCGGTGCCGCCGACTTTCTGGGATGACGGACATATCCTGGACCCCAGCGAGCGAAAGGACCGACAGTCTCGAGTGGAGAAATGGCGCGCCGACTGGACCCTGCGTATCGAGAAGCTTATGGAGGAAACCTGCAATTCCTTAAAGGAGTGTCATGTTCCCGAGAAGAACATCGACCTCAGGATTATACCCACGAGAGAGGGGATCGCCCGGGACCTGCTCAATCTGATCGCGGAACAACAATATCACCTGGTGCTCATAGGTAAGAAGAGCTTTCACGAGCGCAAGCCTTTCCTGATGGGAAGTCATGCCAACAAGATCCTGCAGAATGCGAAGGGGACAATCATCTGTCTTGTTGATTCCAAATGAGGCCATTCACCTCGGCAACATGATGTAGAAAGGGTTCCATGAGCAATCGCATCAGACTCGGGATCAGCTCCTGCCTGCTGGGACATAAAGTGCGATTCGACGGCGGGCACAAAATGGATCGGTTTCTTACCGATACGCTGGGACGCCACGTAGAATATATCCCGGTCTGTCCCGAAGTGGAATACGGGCTGCCGATTCCCAGAGAGGCACTGCGCCTTGTGGGAGTCCCTGAAACCCCCCGTCTGGTTACATCTCGCACGAACACCGATCATACGGAAGGCATGATGCAGTGGGCCGCAAAACGCGTGGTGGAACTGGAGAAGGAGGACCTCTGCGGATTCATCTTCAAGAGCCGATCACCCAGCAGCGGTATGGAGCGGGTCAAGGTCTACGACCACAACGGAGTGCCAGTGAACAGGGGAGTGGGGGTTTTCGCCAGAGCTTTTATGGACCACTTTCCCCTTATTCCCGTTGAGGAAGAGGGAAGACTCCACGATCCGGTTCTCCGGGAAAACTTCATCGAACGTATTTTCACCCTCAAGGGATGGCGGGAAACGGTTGCGACCAAGAAAAACCGGGGGAGCCTTGTGGATTTCCACACGAGAAACAAACTGCTCATTCTTTCCCATTCTCCCAAACACTATCAGAGGATGGGACGTCTTGTCGCCCATGCGGCTGATTATGCTTTGGATGAACTGTATGAGAAGTATGTGAACCTGCTCATGGAAGCTCTCAAGCTCAAGGCTTCACCGGCAAAGAACTCCAATGTGCTGCAGCACATGCTGGGTTACTTCAAGAAGGACCTTTCCGGAGACGAAAAGCAGGAGATGCTGGAGACCATCGAGCACTATCGGCAGGGACACGTTCCTTTCATCGTACCCATGACTCTCATGAACCATTATGTGAGAAAGTACGATCAAACCTATTTAAAGGAACAGACGTACCTGAACCCACACCCTTTAGAGCTCCATCTGAGAAACCACGCATGAAAGCAGACGCATCGCGAGGGAACAGTATTGCTGCGGCGGGCAGCTGCGTATCAGGAAAAGGTTCGGTGACACTACTTAACGCCGTGTTCGCTCAATACTATTTGCAGTCGGCTAATACCATTTCATTATTGCGGATGACGAATGGCCTTTATGAACTGGCCAAAGAAGCCGACAAGGCGATCGCTTTTTGAAACAACCTGTCCTTTGGGATTTCTCCCGAAGTCTCCACCCAGACCAGATTTTTCTTGACAGCCGCCTCCCATGAATCATAAGGTGCAGAAAGCTAAGACTGGCTTGGAAAAGCATCGAAGGAAAAGGCAAGGTCTCATGGTTTTGTATGGCTACTTTTATTTTGCGAGGTTGAGAAAGGGCGTGCTGGCCTGCTTTTGAGCTTCAGATACATCAGTGTCTAACAAGAGCCGCAGGTTCAGCCTGCGGCTCTTGTTTTTTGTGGAGATGACCTTGAAAGAGGCATGGGTGTTTTTGGATAAATGGTC
>JAAYUJ010000735.1 GCA_012517775.1 Deltaproteobacteria bacterium | reverse complement strand
TGCGTTGACGGCTCTAAGCGGGCATCTTCATCTCCTCCAAGAACTCAAATATCCTGCCATACTCACCCCTCATCCCGGAGAAATGGCCCGGCTGATAGATGGAACTGCTCGTGACATTCAGGAAAACCGGCTGGATGCCGCATCCCGGTTCAGCCGCAGCCATGGAGTGACACTGGTCCTGAAGGGTTACAGAACAATCATTGCCTCACCCGACGGGAAGCTGGCGGTAAACAGTTCGGGCAACCCTGCCATGGCCTGCGGAGGTATGGGTGATACCCTCACCGGGATGATTGCGGCGTTTGTCGGCCAGGGCTATGATCCCTTTCGGTCCGCATGTCTCGGCGTCTACATTCATGGAGCCGCGGCGGACCGCCGCATGAGCAGCGTGGCCAGCCGCGGCCTGCTGGCTTCAGACACTCTTGAGGAAATACCGAGAGTGATCGGCCACTTGGAGGGATATGGCAAGACAGGCTCCCCATGAGCTCGCTGAGACTTCACACTTCACATGAAGACCAAACATACGGGGTAGGTGTCACCATCGGTGCCTTGACCGAAGCGGGAGACATATTGGCACTCTGGGGCGAATTGGGCGCGGGAAAGACTCTCCTCGCGCGTGGCATCGCCCGTGGACTCGGAGTCCCTTCGCATATTCCCATCACGAGTCCCACCTTTACTTTCATCAATGAATACGACGGGCGCCTGCACCTCTATCACCTGGATCTCTACAGGCTCTCAAACCCTGAGGAACTGGAGACGCTTCCCTGGAAAGAAGCCGTCTGCGGAGAGGGCGTTGCGGTTATCGAATGGCCGGACCGATTGGGAGAGGAGCTGCCGGATGAACGCTGGGACGTTCAAATGATCGTCACGGACGATGAGAGTCGCACCATCGTCATCGAGGTTCACGGTGAAAGAGAAGAGGAAAGGCTGAGAGCTTTGGCGGGGGAGTTGGATGAGAGTATAAAGATACTGGATGAGTGAAACAGGGTGGGTGATGCTATGCTTCACCCACCTCCGCGGCCTGCCATAGGGTCGGCAAAACCAGGTGGACAGGACAACAGAAGATCATTCAAATCGAACAGGTTCTTCGGATTGTTCCATTTCCGCGGGAAATTCACTAAACGGGAAGGGGCGCTGATTCTCGTTCAGGGTCACGTACTGGATGACTTTGTACGCATAGGTCGACAGCCTGTCCGAGAAGCTTCTCAGGGGCTTGATGTAGCCTTTGGTGATGAGAAGATAGACAAACTGGAAGAGTACGGCAACCTGAATGATCAGCTTCAGGACTTCAAACACGATAAGGAAGAGCAAGGTATAAAGCAGGCGCACACCAATCTGTTTTCTCGTTACGGAAGTCTCTTCCACGTATTCCACCATAAGTCCTCCTTGTCAAAATGTTTAGGTTTTTTGTGACTCCACGAAAGTACTGCACGGACACAACAGAGAGCACTCCTTCATCACCCCGTGCGACCGCCCCTTGGAGAAAAGAGGGCCGAAGGCGCTATGTGCCTATCCCGGATTCCGGAAAAGGAAGCCCACCATGATTCAACTCCCGCCTCAACCATTCCTCCCACTCGAGGGGAATCCACTTCTCGTAGAACAGACTGCGAAAATGATACCCGTAAATCGCCACGGTTATCGCATCAGTAAATGACTTTCGGTAGCGGGAAACGGATTCCTTGAGCAGACGCCAGTAGTATTTGCTGCTTCCCGTTTGGTCGGCAACACCAAGATACCAGAGAGAGCGCAAAAAGGTAAAAAAATCATTGGTTATAAGAGAGGTCTGATTGGCTGGATGGTATTGTTTCAAGAATTCGAGTATCCTTTTATAATACATTTCCGGGGAATATATGGAGTTCATGACCCACTGGTAGCCCCTCACGATGGTTTCTCGATCCATCTTCGGTATGAAATTGAGGCTCCCGGCGACATCCGTGTTATTGCCCGAAGCCTTGAAAAGAAGGCGTCCTTCCTTTTCTAGTCGCTTGTAAAGTCGCGTTCCCGGCATGGCGGTCAGAAGCCCGATCATGGCAGTGACAATCCCGTTGTTCTGGATGAAATTGACCTGTTTCTCAAAAATGTCCGGGGGATCGTTGTCGAAACCGATAATGAACCCCCCC
>JAAYUJ010000734.1 GCA_012517775.1 Deltaproteobacteria bacterium | reverse complement strand
GCCCAGCCGTCCGGGCCGGTCCGCACTGATTCCATGGGCATGATAAATGCTCCGGGAGAGGCAGCATCCCAAGTGTTTGCAGGAGGTCTGGCGACGGAAACATCCCCCTGAACGTTGATAATTCTGCCGACTGCCCCCTCCCGTGCGTGGGCATGAGAGAGACAGACAGCTGCAAGGAAAACAACGGATAGAAGCAGGACATGCTTCTTGGCCGGAAATTTCTGGCGTTGAAGAGAAACCATGCTCGACCTTCCCTCAGATCATGGTTCAAGAATCTATTGCATCGGTCACAAGAACAGAATGGAATGTAGTGGAAAAGAATGGAAGAAGCCCCCGAGATTCCATACCCATATGGCGCATCCTGACTGATGTGTCTAGTGAAATCGATGTCAAGAGAAGAAGAAATCACAGGCATTTTTGACAAAGGCCTTTCACTACCATACAAGTTGCGGCAGTCGAAAATGGTCTCCAGGAGGAGGTCTTGAGCTGCGCCTACTCCATATCGGGCGCTTGACACAGTGAGGTATTAATAATATTAAGCGTCGATGCATGAGGACCAACTTAAGAATAAACGACGATCTTCTGAAAAGGGCCAAGAGACGTGCGACAGATGAAAGAGGCCCCCTGACATCGTTGGTCGAAGATCGATTGTTGCTCGTTCTTTCCAAAGCGAAAGCGCGCTGCTACAAACGGATTGAGCTCCAGGTTCATAGCGTTTTCAATACTTGGCCTAAATGTTGCCGCTTTCCGGATCCGGGCGCGCCACATCCTGAAGAATGGACTCCACCGCAACGATGTCGCCCTCCGATTTGAGTGTCCTGATTGGTTCCAATGGGTAACATCGAATTGCACCGAGAATGAATGGAGTTGTCACAGAGTGCCGGTCGACCCTGGAAAAGGCTATTTGCAGCTCTCGGTGGTTCTCATTTATATGATCTGGCGCCATGTGTCTGGATTGGGTGGAAAATCCGTGTAATGATATCCGAGAATTAAATATCTTGAGCTTACGTATAGAATAAGTATGTGGGGATTCCAATCCCGACAGCGATTGCACCCAAATGTCGGGTATCGAAACCCGACCTGCGAAGTATGAAACAATCGGGCCTGGGACTTTTTGAGAAGTTACATTTCAGGTTCCATCGTAATTATTTATTTTTTCGACCACTGGGAAGAATGAAAAGCCTGTTGATTCGATACGGGATACTCATCCCACCCGCACTGTGCATTTTCTTCAGCGTCCAGGATCTCCTTAAGAACCCGCCTTCCAGGTTCTGGGGAACCATCGTTCTGGAAAATCTCCTTGTCTACGCCCTCGGCTACCAGATGCTCGGCTTTGCCATAGGCCATCTTTTCTTCGGCGATAAGATTTCCGCATACATCGGATGGGCCAAAGACGACCCATTCCAGTTCGAGGTGGGACTGGCGGACCTTGGGATGGGGGCGCTTGGACTCCTTTGTGGGTGGTTCGACGGGTCCTTCTGGCTGGCCACCATCGTCATGGTCACTGTGTTTGCATGGGGATGTGCCGTCGGCCACATCCGACACATGATAAGAGAGCGGAACTTCCATCCCGGCAATGCCGGATATCCTTTCTGGTGGGACGTATTCCTGCCACCAGCGCTCATCTTGTTAGGACTCCTCCACCTTAATCACGGCACCCAATGAGATCGCGGAACGGGTGCCCATGCCAGGGAGGAGCCCATACTCAATCGTATTGCTGGACTGCCTCCAAATTCCGCCGGGCTCGTCCAACTACAGGATAGGATCGTGGGTCAGTTCGCTCTCACGATCTATCCCTATCTGTTATGCATCGCAGGGAGTTCATTGGCGAGGAGCCTCGAGTGAAATCTTCGTCGAACAGGTTGATCAGGTATTTCAAAAACTGTTGACGGGGTCTCCCCTACAGGGATAGCCGCCTCCGCTTCAGGGGCCTGCGGGAGCCTCCTCTGGGTAGAAGAAAGAATCGTGGATGGCCTGAACGATATAGCGCTCCACAAACAAATGGACGACCGCAGAAGGTCGTTCTCTGACAATCCGGTCGTAGTCAAAGGGAGCAAAAGGCGCAATATTCACGATCTTGGAGAAATGTTGGCGCAGATATGGATAGAGAGCATCTCCGAAGGAGTCATGTCTGAGAATCAGGGTGCCCCACCGGGGACCCTCGGTATTCTCAGCCAGATCAAAGGATACTTCGTTTTCCTCCATAATCAGATCCTGCATATAGAGGAGCTGGGCCAGATCTCCTCCCTGCCGGGGAACATCCAGCTTTAAGCGTCCGGGTGCCACCTGAATCGTTTCCAATCCCGCCAGAGACTTGCCCAGGTTTCGAATGATCTCCCTGTAGCCCATGTACGCCCCAAAACGATTCCAGTGGGTGTCTGTCTTGTAGAAAACGGGCCAGTTTTTGCTTGCAGCCTGGAGGACATGGCGCAAATCGAGAACCGGAGCAGCGTCTCCTGCAGAGCGGAGTACGTCCATCAGTTGATCCATGCGAGTGACCGGCCGGTTCCTTCGATGCTCATCCAACAGGAACTCACCATATACTGTGCTCTTGTTGGGTGCGATGACCACCAGATAGGGAATGTTCAACTTCTCAAAAGCCTGCCGGTTCGTTTCCAGCCGATGCTTGAGCTTCCACAATTCAGTATCGGACAAAGGAATGGTGCCCAGGTAATCATTCAGGGAGTTGCCGTCGGGCACAGCCTCTGCGCAGTAAAAGAGCCATGAGTCACGGCCGGGAATAACGGTGGGAATGGGTGATGTTCCCAGCAATTCCATTCTGAGACGGCAATTCCAGCGGATGAGGTCCGGCCGAAAGCCGAAATGGTCGTTCAAGTATGCATTGAGTTGACCGGTCATCAGCCCCGGTCTTTTCCACTGGAACGACGGTAACGGCGCCATCGGGCGGTTTTCGAGGTTGTCGAATTCCCTGTAAAACCCGCAGTACATTTGAACGGACGGCAGGGAAATGGCAGCCACGAAGAGCATGATCCATCCATGGGTGCGCCATCTGGTTCTTTGCAAAGTTTTCAAAACAGACTCCCGCGCAATATCAGAATTTTAAATAAATGAAAGGATTATGCGTTATTCCGGCAAGGGCCATGCATGACAGGACGAACAGGGTGCCGGAGATCAACCGCCTCAATGGGAGAATGACGCGGTTCGGCGCCCGATGACTCGCCGACAGCTCCACACCGATCCTGTTCAAGAGCCGCTCAGCTCCAATCCTTAGCGGAATGGAGCCTACCGCTCCCACCACCATGCAAAGAATCCATTCCCAATTGACGTAAAGCGCCAAAGGGAGAGCCGCATCCCTTTCGGCTCCCATTCCGGAGAGAGCTGTGAAAAATTTGACCGATTGGGCCGGGGTATCGCAGCGGAAAAAGACCCAGCTCAACATAACCACCAGAAGAACATACAGGTGTCGCAGAGGAGGCCAGAGTCGATTCAGTGTGCTTCCAGCGATGGACGTGCGCTCCAGAATCAGGAATGCTCCATGCCACAGTCCCCAGATCACGAAGTTCCAGCTCGCACCGTGCCAAAGGCCGCAGAGGAAAAACACGACTACCAGATTGCGTTGCTGCCGCAGCGGAGAACAACGGTTGCCTCCCAGAGGAATATAGAGATAGTCCCTGAACCAGTTGGAAAGGGAGATATGCCAGCGGCGCCAAAATTCCCGGATGGACCGGGACACATAGGGATAGGAAAAGTTTTCCGGAAGGCGGAAACCGAACATCTGGCCGAGCCCTATGGCCATGTCGGTATAGCCGGAGAAGTCGTAGTAGATTTGCAGGGTATAAGAAGCGAGTCCCAGCCAGGCAACCTCTGTGGAGAGCATTCCGGCTGGGATAGAGAAAACCTTGTCTGCGAAAGCAGCCAGAGGATTGGCAAGAAGCGCCTTCTTTGCAAGCCCCGCGATGAACCGCTCCATTCCGGCCAAAAAAAGTTCGGGGCTCACCGTTCGCTTTTGAAGTTGATCCTGAGCCTCGCGATAGGGATGAATGGGGCCTGCCAGCATCTTGGGAAAGAGCGAGATATAGAGTCCGTAACTCAGGAGGCTTCTCTGAACCGGAGCTTCCCTGCGGTAGATATCGATGAGGTAGGAGAGAGCATGGAACGTGAAAAAGGAGATGGCCAAGGGGGCATGAAGAATCCCCTGATCGGAGTCTATGGAGACGCTGCGGAGCACTATCGAGGGCATCCAGGATAGAAGCCATCCGGTGTATTTATAGAAGATCAGCCCCCCGAGATTCACTGCCACGCCTGCGGCAAGGACCCATTTTCGAGGATTTCCCCGGAACCACGGCAATCTGCAGGGAGTACTCTCTGTTGTCTTGGTTCGTTGGCGCGGCATCCTGGCATCCAGGAGCGCAAAGACTAGACCAAACAGATAGTTGAGTATAATCATGCAGGCGAGGAAAAGAAGATTGCTTTTCTCCCCATAAGCGTAGGCGATCAAACTGAGCACCAGTAGCGTGGCGTTTCTGAATCGATTGCCGGGGAAATAGTGCAGCAGCAGAACCAGCGGCAGGAAGTAGAACAGAAAAGCGATGGACGAGAAAATCATACAGGAACCCTGGATAAAATGGCTGTTGGTCCCACGAAATCAAAAGGCTGAACCCGTCGGTTCCATCCTGCTGACGCCTTCCAAGGGACGGTACAGAAACACAACAGAATAATACGACAATCCGGATGTTTTCAGAACAAAGGAAATGTGATGT
>JAAYUJ010000733.1 GCA_012517775.1 Deltaproteobacteria bacterium | reverse complement strand
TCTGTTCTTGAGCCTGGGCTTGCTGGCGGCGCGCTCCTCAGCCCCCTGCCTGCCGTCCCATCCCCGGCTTGAGCCGTTCCTCGGCGAATCTCCGACTCTCTTCATCGCTCGAGTCATTCATCCGCCTGACTTCACACCCGAGAAAGTACGCCTGCCCCTCCATCTGGAAAGAGCCATCAGGGGCAAAGAGGAAATCTCCATCGGAGTCAACGTCGTCGCGTCTTTGAGGCGGGAGCATTTCCGTCCCGGCTGGCTGGCGGCGGGCGACTGGCTGGCTGTTCGACTGCGTTTGAAGAGATTCCACAATTTCACCAACCCGGGCGGCTTCGATTACGTGCGCCATCAGGCGGAACAGGGGTTTTACGCACGGGCATTTATCTCCGACGGGCACATGATCGTCAAGCTTGCAGCGCCCCCTCCTTTCCAGTCGAAATACACCCTTAACGCATTCATGAAGCCCCTCGACCGTTTCAGACAGAAGACCCTTCAATGGGTGACCAGCCATCTTCCTCCCGACGCCACAGCTTTCTATGCCGCCCTGATTCTGGGTTATCAACGGCTCGTCTCCCAGGAATGGTTCGATCATCTGGCAAGAACCGGCACCACTCATCTTTTGTCCATCGGGGGACTCCATCTGGGTCTGGTCAGCTTGTTCGTATTTCGGGCCGTTTCCAGCCTCGTCAGATTCTTTTGCCCATCCATTCTACAGGCCGGCTCCGACCGGCAAATCGCCTTATGGCCGGCCCTTCTGGCAGGAACTGCATATGCGGGAATCGCCGGATTCACATCTCCGCCCATATGGCGTTCCATGCTGATGCTCACGGTCTGCCTGATCGCCGCATACCGTTATCGAAATCCGGATCCTCTCTCTGTCCTTGCCCTATCCGCCCTGGCCATTCTGGTCATAAATCCCAATGCCTTCTGGCAGATTTCCTTCCAACTCACTTTCGTGTGCATGTTTGCCATCTTCACCCTCTACCCAAGTCTGGAGCGGTTCCGACTGAACCGTCTCCACCCTGCTTTCGCCTATGAAAGATGGCCCGGCAGACTGGTCAGACCTTTCGAGGAGGCTTTCTGGGTTTCCGTAGCGGTGAGCATCCTGGTTCTCCCCCTGACCGTTTACTACTTTTATGGAATATCAGCAGCCGGCTTTGTCGCCAACATCATCCTGGTTCCCTTCGTTGGTTTTGTCGTGCTCCCTTCCAGTCTGGCAAGTGTCGCCCTCTTCGCCATCCAGGAACAAATCGGCACCGCCGTCCTGCATCTGGCCGGATGGTCGATTCACATCACCCAGAGGATGATCATCTGGTTCAGCGATTTCTCCTGGTCCTTCTTCTGGGTGGGGAAGCCATCCAGGTTCTCTCTCCTGGTGTGTTACGCAACCGTTGCTGCCCTTTTTTGGATTCGCACCCTGAAAACAAGGATCCTGGCCACCGCTGCCCTCCTTCTCCTGATGGGTGCAAGCACTCTCGCGGATTCTGCGATGCGCAATCCGCAAATCGCCAGGGAGCTCAGAGTCAACGTCGTGGATGTGGGACAGGGAGCTTCCACTCTGGTGCGATTCCCCTGCGGAGAGACGATGCTGGTGGATGGAGGAGGGTTTCCCGGTGATTCCCTGGACACAGGCCGGGCGGTCGTGGCACCCTTCCT
>JAAYUJ010000732.1 GCA_012517775.1 Deltaproteobacteria bacterium | reverse complement strand
AGAACTTTTCGTAACAGAGGTCGTCATGCAATCGGAGTTTATGGAAGATCCTGCTGGAAATCGCAGCCGCCTCGTGGATGCAGGCCGGAGAATCGAAGAGGAGAGTTTCAGGATCATCGACGGGGAAATGGGTCAACATAATTTTCCCGAAGACCAGTGGCGGATTGTGCGGCGAGTGATACATACGACAGGGGACTTCGAGCATGCGGATCGAATTCGGATCCATCCAATGGCCGTTGCATCAGGTATCGATGCGTTGGGCTCGGGAAAGAGCATCATTGCCGACACGCGGATGATCGAAGTCGGTCTCTCTCCCTGGCGTCTCAGGTGGTTCGGCAATCCCGTGATAATCCCGGTGACGGACCCTGGAAGCCAGGGATGGGCGGAGTCCATGGGAGTAACGCGATCTGTGGCGGCTTTCCGGCATTGTGGGGCGCGGTTGAACGGAGGCATTGTGGCCATAGGGAATGCTCCGACAGCGCTCATGGAAGTGATCCGGCTGGTGAAGGAAGAGAGGGTCCGGCCGGCTCTTGTCATTGGGATTCCGGTAGGATTTGTGCAGGCACTCGAGTCCAAGGAAGCACTATGGGAAATGAAGGACCTGCCCTCCATAACGATATTGAGTCGCAAGGGCGGCAGTACTGTGGCTGTGGCGGTTCTGCATGCATTGCTGGAATTGGCGAAGAGCTCGGAGAGATAAAGCGATATGTACGGCACATTATACGGCATCGGTGTAGGCCCTGGCGATCCGGAGCTTCTGACGATTAAGGCTATCAGGATTTTGAAGGAAGTTGCTCACGTCTTTGCCGCTGCATCCAGCAAGAATGACTACAGTCTCGCATTGGCGATCGTGAAAGATCACCTGTCCCCTGAAACAACCGTAGACCACCTGGCGTTTCCCATGACATTTCACAGTCAGAGCCTTGAAAGCGCATGGATGGCCAATTGCGAGCGTGTACTGGATGTGCTCAGAGTGGGAAAGGACGCAGCCTTCATCACTCTGGGCGACCCTTTGACCTTCAGCACCTTCATCTACCTGATGAGGAAAATGCGGGAGAGACTTCCGGGGATCATGATCAAATCGGTTCCCGGCATCACTTCCTTTCAGGCGGCTGCCGCGTGTGCCAATCTGCCGCTCGCTGAGGGGGAGGAGGCCATCACCATTCTTTCGGGAGCCAAGGGGGGAGGTCGCTTGAAAGAGGCGATGCAGGTCTCGGACAACGTGGTACTCATGAAGACGTACCGGCATTTTCCTGAAATCCTTACACAGATCAGGGAAGCGGGGCTGCAGGACAATTGCTGCTTCATCAGTCGCTGCGGGCTTGAAGGAGAGATCGTGGAGAGAGATTTTGGGCGAATGATGGAAATGAAGAGTCCGCATTACCTTTCTCTCATGGTCATCAAGAGGCGGGGGCTCGGATTGCTGGAGACGACCCTCCTGCCTGCCAGGCACTCAGACCGCAAAAAAATGGTGAATCGGACCTGTCCCCATGAGGTGCGCTATTTGTGAGTGAAGAAACGTGCTCCCTGTCGCGTGTGGGAAGACGCGCTTCCGAACCGGTCCGTCTGACCTGTTACGCCGTGTTCGTTTTGTCGATCGTCTTTACGGCTTTCATAACTTCCGGCATCGGGCAATTCCATATCCCTTACAAGACCATCCTGGGTTTGTGGCTCTCTCCATTTGATGAAACCTTCCTTACGGACGTTGATGAACGAATCCGCTACATTGTAATCCATGTGAGGCTCGCGCGCGTTTGTCTCGCCGTAGCCGTCGGCGGCGCTTTAGCCCTTGCAGGTGCCGTCTATCAGGGAATACTGCGCAATCCCCTGGCAGACCCGTTCACTCTCGGGGTTTCGACCGGAGCGGCCTTTGGGGCATCGACGGCCATCATCCTGGGCATGGGAGGGATTCATTTTCTGAGCCTGAGTGCACTGCCTGCGGCGGCATTCATGGGTGCGATGGTTGCTCTCTACCTGGTGTATCTTCTGGGACGGATCGACGGCAGATTGCACACGACCACCCTGGTACTGGCGGGGATCATCGTCTCCACCTTTCTGTCCTCCCTGATCAGTCTGCTGAAAAGCCTGAACGAAGATTCGGTTTCCACCATTGTCTTCTGGATCATGGGAAGCCTCTCCGGTAGAAGCTGGGTGCATGTGGCACTGATTCTGCCTTACCTGACCATTGGCTGTTTCACCATATTCTATTTCTCGCGGGAGTTGGATATTCTCTCCCTTGGAGATATCCAGGCCCAGCAGATGGGGGTGGATGTCCAAAAGATCCGTTTCTGGCTGCTGCTGATTGCATCCCTGGTTACCGCTGCAGCTGTGGCGGTGAGCGGGGTGATCGGTTTCGTGGGCCTTGTGGTGCCCCATCTGGTTCGTCTTCTCATCGGCCCTCGCCATCGGAGTTTGCTCCCGGCGGTATTTCTGGCCGGGGGACTCCTCGTGCTCATCGCCGACACCATAGCCCGCAGCCTGCTTGCCAGCGGCGAGGAGCTCCCGGTGGGAGTCGTCACCGCGATTCTTGGAGGACCTTTCTTTTGCTACCTTCTGCTTCATCGCAGGAAATACCTTCAACTGTGATTCGCGTGAGGGACCTTCGCTGTGGCTACCCTGGCCATGAGGTGATCCGGGGAGTATCCTTCGACGTGATGAGGGGGGAGTTCGTGGGGATCCTGGGCCCCAACGGGTCCGGGAAGACCACTCTCCTGCTGGCTTTGGGCGGCATCCTCCCGATCCTTGAAGGAGAGGTGGGGATTCACGGCTCTCCTTTGGGGAAATTCAAGCCTAAGGATCTGGCCAGGCGCATGGCCGCCCTCTGTCAGAACCCGGAGATCCGTTTTCCGTTTCCTTGTGAAGAGATCGTACACATGGGACGTTATCCCCACCAGAAGCGCTGGCAAATGGAGAACCCATACGATGCGGCGATTGTGAAAAGGTCCATGGAAATCACGGACACCCTGGATCTGTCCGGTCGCCTGATTACCGCGTTGAGCGGAGGCGAGCAGCAAAGGGTCCTGATGGCCAAGGCACTGGCCCAGGATACGCCTATTCTTCTTCTGGATGAAGCGACCTCCGCCATGGACATTCATCGAAAGCTTCAAATTTTCCAGGTCCTGGAAAGACTGAGCAGCGAAAAGGAACTGACTGTTCTCACCGTACTCCATGATGTGAATACAGCGGCCCTCTTTTGTCGACGAATGATCTTTCTCAAGGAAGGGGTGATGGTTGCCGACGGACCAACGGAGGAGGTTCTCACGGAGGAAACCCTGGAGGTGGTGTATCGAACCCGTGTGCTGATCTACGAACCCGAGGGAACCGGAAAACGGCAGGTCGTGTTCCTGCCGGGAAGAGTGGAACGATCATGAGTCGCAATTTTATCACCACCGAAGATGAAAACTCGATAAAGAAGTGGCCGGGACTGCTTTGCCTTCTCTTCTTCTGGACAGGATGCCTTACATTCTTCCAGGGTGAAGCTTTGGCGATTGAAGTTCTGGACGACATGGGCGAGACTGTTCTCCTGGAAAAACCTGCAGAGCGGGTGATACCCCTTTACGGGGCCTTTGCCGAAATGCTTTTCGCCATCGGAGCCGGTCCCTCTGTAATTGCCCGCACGCAGGCGGATCAGTACCCCGGGGCGATCGTTGCGCTCCCGTCAGTGGGAACGCATATGCGCCCGAACGTAGAAATGATTATCGGTCTCAAGCCGGACCTGGTCGTGCAGAGTGTGAGCCGCAGGGAAGCTTCCATTGAAATGGAGAGCTTACGGGCGGCGAGAGTCCCCCTGGCTGTTTTCGCTCCTGACAGTTTCGAGCAGTTGTTTGCAACAATGGAACGGTTGGGGATTCTCACCGGCCGGGAGGGGGAATCGCGGGAGAAGGTAAGGGAACTGAAGGAACGCCTGGAAAAGGTGAAGATTGCTATAGGCCAGCCGGACAGGCGCCCCCGGGTGTTCTTTGAAGTGAGAGCCGAGCCTCTTACAGGGGCGGGGAGAGGTTCCATCGTTCAGGACATTTTGAACCTCTCGGGGGCGGAAAACGTCCTGCAAAACGAAAAGGGCATCGTCCAGTATAATTTTGAAGCCCTTCTTCTGGATGATCCGGACGTTTACATTGTGCAGCGGGGCCCCATGAATCGCAATCCTCTCGATCCGGCAAAGAGGGCTCACTTCCGTCAACTGCGCTCGATTCGGGAAGGCAGGGTGGTCTTTGTGGACGAGCTGCTGTTT
>JAAYUJ010000146.1 GCA_012517775.1 Deltaproteobacteria bacterium | reverse complement strand
GAGGCTCTTCTTCCTGGGGATGATTCTCTGTGAAAACGAAGAAAACCTCAAGCTCGTGAAGAGGATTGACCTCATCCAGGTGCGCCGGACCATGAAGGAGATCCATCCCGTTCTTTTCAAGGACTTTCTGGAAGACATCGTAGAGGGCGACAGATGAGTAAGGAGCCGGGGCCGGTCCTTGCAAGAGTCTTCTCCAGAGCCGGAGAGCATGGGACGCATCCTGCTGCCCCATATCGATCTTCAGGAAGATATTCCTTTCAACCTCGGGAGGGATACCCGGAACCGCATTGATCACGCAACTCCCATCGTTCTAAATCGTCTTCACTTCCCATCGGTCAATTCAGCTCACATGAACAAAAAAGGAGCCTTGCCCTGAAAACTTGACCGGGTGCGGCACGAGAACCGTTCTTTGTGGTCGCGGCCGACTTCTCCGTGCTAAAAGGAGTCATGGAAGCATGGATGAATAGGGCGACTGTCTCAGACAGGAGAACAGAGTGATGTTCGATGAACCCCTTGTCCTCATTACCGACGACGGCCGAAGACATCTCCTCAAGGACCATCTGCTCAAGACGGCTGAAATGGCAGCGGATTTCGCGGCCGTTTTCGGTTTTCGCCAGTGGGGCCGGCTCGCCGGTCTGTGGCATGACCTGGGCAAATACAGCGCCGCATTTCAAAAGAAACTGAGAACTGCCGGAGGAGGCGACGCTCGCTGCCATTCTTGGGAAGCAGTCACTGTCAAGTATGTCGTTATACACCAGTGAATGAAATTAATGATGAAAATATGGCTAGGAGTACACAGTGATGACCGTCAATGAAGTCTATGCACATACGCCGTCAAAAGACACTCCAAACCGTTGGCACATCTTGCAGGAACACCTACTGGAAACTGCAAGGACTGCTTCCGGACTTGCCAAAGCCTTCGGATCAGAGAATGCTGGCTTTGCATTGGGTATTTTCCATGATCTCGGGAAAGTGAATCCAGCTTTTCAGGACTATCTACGAGCTTGCGATGAGGGCAGGGAGGCTCAGACCGTTTCTCACTCTGCTTGCGGCGCATCTTATCTGTGGAGGATGCTCCTTCTGACAAAAGCTTGCGATACCTCCTTAGCCATGTGCGCCCTGGGGCACCACGGTGGTTTGAATGCTCAATCTGAGACAGTAACCGATGGTGGGAGCCTTCATCGATGGTGGCATGATCCTCGAAATAAACAAACAAAGATGCACATGCAAAAAGCTCTAGAGGCTTTTCCTTTCCTCAGGGACCCCGAACGACTGCCCAGTGACAGTCTTCGCTGCGAGCTTCGTCTGCGAATGCTCTTTTCTGTCCTGGTGGATTCAGACTATCTGAGCACAGAAAGACACTTTGAGCGGAGACGTTCCACTCTGCGAGGTAACTGGATTCGTCCGGCCGACCTCTGGCCGATCTTCCGAGCCGATCAATTACGCATGATGTGGCTAGGGCGTGGCAGTGGCATTAATCGCATACGTCAGCAAATCTATTTCTCATGCGTCCGGGCGGGCAGACAACCACCAGGCATTTTTCGGTTAACGGTCCCCACCGGAGGTGGAAAAACCCGAAGCGGACTCGCTTTCGCTCTGTCCCACGCAGCAACTCATAAGTCACACGGTTTCCAACGGATCATAATTGCCCTGCCTTATACCAGCATCATTGATCAGAATGCACGAGTGTACCGTGAAATATTCGGAGATCATTTCGTCCTGGAACACCATAGCCAAGTCGATATACCGGAAGACGACCGGCAGGATGAAGTCTATCTCCGACAACGCCTGGCGGCGGAAAACTGGGATTTCCCTTTGATAGTGACGACAACTGTGCAACTCTTTGAGAGCTTGTTTTCGAACAAGCCAGGCCGATGCCGGAAATTGCACAACATTGCGCGAAGCATCCTCATTCTAGACGAGGTCCAGACGCTCCCTCTTGACCTTCTTGCTCAGACCACGGACGTTCTCCGCGCCCTGGTAGACGAATACGGCGTGACGTTGGTGCTGTCCAGCGCGACTCAGCCCGCTTTCGACCAGACACAGTATCTCAAGAGCTTTGACGGACTCCACATCCAAGAAATCGTCGGGAACTACAAGTCGCACTTTGAGAAGCTAAAACGCGTCGAGTATCAGGCTGTATGCCAATACGATACTCTTTCTGACTTGGCCGAGGAACTGGCGACGCTCGAAAATTGCCAGGCGTTGGTGATCCTGAACACGAGAAAGCATGCTCTTGAGCTCCATGAGGAATTGCGAAAGCTCGGCGTTGACGGGTTGTATCACCTCTCGACACTTCTCTGTGGGGCTCATCGGAAGCGCATACTTCGGGAGATCACCGATCGACTTGCCTTCGACAACCCATTGCCGGTCGTTCTGATCAGCACGCAAGTCGTCGAGGCCGGAGTTGATCTCGATTTCCCGGCTGTCTATCGAGCGATGGGGCCGTTAGACCGTATCGTCCAGGCCGCTGGTCGCTGCAACCGTGAAAACAAGCGTTCGGACAAGGGCAAAGTGATCATCTTCGATTTCCCTGGCAACGCCTGTCCGCCGGGTGCCTACAAAATGGGCGCGGACGACACGAAAATACTCTTGAGCCGCAATGTACCGGAGCGGTTGCACGATCCAGAACTCTATACCGAATACTTTCAAATGTTGTTTCGAGATGTCGATCTCGACAAGAAAGGTATTGAACCATATCGACGTGACTTGGACTTTCCGAAAGTGGCAGAAAAATACAAACTGATCGAGGACTCCCTGCCGGTCGTGATCACGACCTACGATAATCATGAGGGCGAGCGCCTCTTGCAGGAGCACATCAAGAGGCCTTCCCGGGAGACTTGGAGAAGGCTAATGCCTTATGTTGTGAATCTGAGCTGTCGCGACCTGCATCGGAAGGAGATCAGAGAATGTATTGACGAGGTCAGCCCCGGCCTTTGCCGCTGGATTGGCGGCTACGACGACAAGACCCATCGAGGGATTCAAGGCATCGAGCGCGATCCTGCAGACCTTTTCGTAGGAGACTGACTATGAAAAGCACAGTGGATATCAAGGTGTGGGGCGACTACGCGTGTTTCACGCGACCCGAGTTCAAGGTGGAGAGGGTGAGCTATCCCGTTATGACGCCTTCCGCCGCACGCGGAATCCTGGAAGCTATCTATTGGAAACCGCAAATCCGCTATCGGATTCAACGGATTGGCATATTGCGGCATCCGAGATTGGAGAAAGAGGATTCACCTCTAGGTACGTCATGGTCGCTGCTCCGTAATGAGATATCGTCACGCCAAAACAAAGACGCCAAGGGCATAGGCTACGCGTTGCAGGTGCTGGCGGATACTGAGGGGCAAGTGAAGATACCGGGCAAAAACAAGACCAAAACAGAGACCCCCGAAGACCGTGCGCGCAGGCAATTCATTTTGATCGACGAAGATCGTCAGCAACGAACCAGTCTCGTGCTGAAAGACATCGCCTACCGCATCCAGGCATGGATCGAGTTGCGTAACGGCGAGACGAACATTGGTAAACACCTCGACTGCTTCCGCCGTCGCGCCAAACGCGGGCAGTATTTTCACAAGCCTTTTCTCGGCTGCCGTGAGTTCGCCGCTGACTTCGAATGGCTTGGCAATAAGCGTGACGACGAAAGCAACACGCCGAAGCATGATGTTTTCCTGACCATCGGGACGATGCTCTTTGATACGGCTTATATTGAGAATCCAAAGCACTACGATAAGCACGAGGAAGATCGCCTCGAATTCTGGAAGCACGAGAAAGACAAGGCCCGTGAGGCTAGAGGTTTTACACAGCGAGTCTTCTTTAACGCTGAGATTATACAAGGGTGGCTGGATATACCGCAAAGTCTCTACAACGAACTGAATGAAATGGAGGCTGGTGAGAATGGGATTGCTTGATTCTTTGGTCGCATCAGCAAAACGATTTCAGGCAGAACTCCTTCCAATCGGGTACGAGCGAAGACACATCAAATGGGTATTCGACATCGATGTCGTCACGGGTAGCGTTGAAAGAAATGCCTCCGGATACAAGAGAAATGACTTGACACGCCCCGCACCCAAGGCTCCCGGCGATAGGACATCAGGAAATGCAAGCCCAACACTATGTGTCGATGATGCATCCTATGTTCTTGGGATTCCAAATCCTGACAAGAAGGATTCAAGTGCTTCAGAGAGAGAGCATAGCGAATTCTTGCGGCTCCACAGAATTGCAGGCCGATATGTTCGCCATTCCGCACTTCGAAAAGCAATGGACATTTTGCAGAATATACCCAGCGAGCAACTTGCCGGGATCGAGCCAAAAGATCCAACGGCGTTTCGACTTGACAGAAAAGTTTGGCTCTTTGACCTCCCGGAGTATCAGTGCTTCTGGTCAAGATATTTGGAAAAACGACTTGGAGCGGCAAAAGCTGTGTGTGCTCTGTGCGGTGAAATGAAGCCAGCGTTGAGAATAGTGCCTTTTAGAGTTCGTCTCTTCGGTCAAAACGTCCCAATTATTTCGATCAATACAAAAGAACAACCAGCCTTTGGCAGCCAAGGAAAGGACCAATTGGCGAATGCGACAGCATGTTACTCTTGCCTCGCTAATGCAAATCAAGTTCTCCAGCATTTGCTTCTACTTGAAAGAAATGATGACACTGGGGAAAACAAATCGTCCGGAAGGCATGCCGTGGTTCTTGCACGGGATCAAAGACAGGCTCTTGGGAATGAGATTGCAGTGTTTTGGACAAAAATACTGATGGAACGTCAGGCACAGGATGGAGAGCAGATTAGATTCGAGGATCTCGCGAGAGTTCCTATCGAGGAATTCGACAATATTCCTGAAGATGCACCCCCCGTGAAGGCCGGGCAAGCTCGGGATTTGCTTGGAGCCCCTTTTGCCCCGGGTACAGATGTCAGCACCCTGCCGACAAATCAATTCTATCTCGCCGTGCTTTCGCCAAACAAGAGTCGACTTGTTGTTCGTGAGTGGCTGGAAACGGACATCGAGCCCGTGCGTGAAAGCATCAAGCGCTACCTTGATGCCGTGCAAATCGTCCACCCCGATGGACGTGGTGTCTGGTGGCCGCCTCTGCCAGCGATGCTTGAGGCCTTGCGTGCTTACACGAGCACTAGACAGAAGGGAAAAGAAGGACCTCGCGTTCCAGCGCTGGGGCCCGACGTGGTGCGCAGACTGATCCGCTGTATCTATACGGGAACTCCTCCACCAGATGCCCTGTTGACAAGGGCACTGGGGTGTTTCCGTGTGCCTGACCCACCTACCGAGAACCGAGAGCAAAGAGAGCGCCAGTTGCTGCGCCGTATGGCTATGGCCGCTGCAATGAAACTAGTATTGACATATCAAGAAAACGGAAAGGAGCAACGAGCAATGGAACAACTGGAGACAGAACATGACACCGTATCGAGCTACAAGCGGCAGGCGCCATATAATTGCGGGCGTCTGCTTGCCATTTTGGAGGCAGCACAGCGGGGGCCTTATGGGAAAGGCGTCAACACAACGTTGGTCGACCGGTTCTATGGCGCAGCCTCGACGGCACCGGCAACGGTTTTTGCCAACCTTATCAATATGGCGACGAAAGCACACCTGCCCAGACTGCGAAAAGAAGGCAAAGAACTCTTCAGGGTCAGATCTCGGGAAAACGCCGTAAACATCAATGACCTGATGACCGAAGCCTGCGATGCCATCAACGCAGCTGGGGGATTCCCCCCGCCTCTGAAACCTCACCAACAGGCGGAGTTCGCGCTTGGTTTCTATCACCAGCGCGCCGAACTGAATTCACCAAAGAGACAATCGAAAAGTGATAGCACGGATAAGACCGGCACAACAGGAGGTCAGCCATGACTGATCAAGAAGAACTGTGGCAAAAGATCCAAAACAACCCTTACTGCGACCCGACAAAGCGGATGGACTTCGTTCTTTTCTTCGACGTACGAGATGGCAACCCCAATGGCGATCCCGACGCAGGCAACTTGCCCCGGATGGACCCGCAAACGCTCCAAGGGATCGTTACGGATGTTTGCATCAAACGGAAGATACGCGATTATCTCGCTACGCTGAAAGATGATAGAGGCAAACCGTTGTGTTCAATCTATATCCAGAGCCAAGCGGCACTGAATTCTCTGTATTTCGATGCGGCTCGGCAAGTCGTGAAGCAGGAACGTCAGGACGAAGATGCAAAGGCCGTCGCTGCGTTGCTGGTGGAGTTGGATGAGCAGAAAAATCCCGAGTTCGCGGCTCTGATTAAGCTCCCAGAAGACAAAGGCGGTGGGCAATCGGATCACGGCGATTCTAACATCGATACTGACGAGCAGCCACATTTCAGGGATTGGCTTGCATCTCTAGACGTTGACGGACTGAGCTTCGACCCGGAATGCGGCACACTAAGTTACCTGGGGGAAGCGAACAGCAAAGAGAAGTTCAAAAAGATGCTTTCTGAGCCGGATTTTGAGCCTGAACCTTGGAAACAGCAGATAGACAAACTTGCCAAGCTACTCAACGACGCTAAGCCCAAGAAGAGCGCTCAGGAGCGCCGAGCACGTGATGCCGTTAAGCGCAAAATGTGCGAACTTTATGACGACATTCGTCTCTTCGGCGGCGTGTTGACGGCGGGGACTAATGCAGGGCAGATTCGCGGCCCGATGCAGTTGACCTTCGCACGTTCGGTTGATCCCATCCTCCAACAAGACGCCGCAATTACACGTTGTGCCATCACCACGACCACCGACTGGAAGAAGAAGCAGACTGAATTCGGCCGTAAGCCTTGGCTTAGCTGGGCGGTCTATCGGCAGCATGGGTTCTTCAATCCCCTCCTTGGTCGATCCCGCGAACAAGGTGGGACAGGAATCACCAAAGAAGACCTCGCCCGATTCTGGGAGGCCCTCGCTTGCATGTTCAGAAACTCTGACTCTGCCAGCAAGGGCGAGATGACGATGCATGACATCATCGTGTTCGTCCATGATCACCCGCGCGGCAACGCGCCGTCGCATTTGCTTTTCGAAAAGGTCAATTGTGAAAGCAGAGTGCACATGGAAGGAAAGGACGACAACCCGAAAAACGATGTGACAATGATCAAGCGAGACGGATTCAACAAGTATTACACGATTAGCGTCGGCGAATCCCGAAATGCCAAAATCAGGATTGGTCGACCGCTACGTGATCTTTGGGCAACGAACGATTGACGCAGTGTCGTCTGTGCAAGCTAATCTCGACTACAGAATCACTTAACCCTACTGAAATCCTTGGATAACCATGGATCAGGACGATAGGAGTCAGCTACCCAAAATCATCACGCCCCACGGACGGGAGCGCCACTTGAAGTCCTGTCAGATGGTGCAGATTGTTTATGACGCCACGGTGATGTTCTGCAACCGGTTCATCGAGCGCCGGTCCCGGACCCATGACCAGATGGGCCGGCCGGCAAGGAGCGGAAAGCAGAACATCGCCCCGGGAAGTATGGCTTTCGGCACCTCCAGGAAAACGGAGCTCAAGCTAATGGAAGTCGCAAGAACCAGTTTGGAGGGGTTCCTGCTCGATTACCAGGACTACCTCCGTCAGGGCCGGCTGTCCCTTTGGGTCAAGGACCATCCTCAAGTGAAAAGAGTGCGGGTGCTGTGCTATTAGCGAAATAGGGCTTGTTTGACATATAAGACATATATTGAACCGCCTGAAACAGCCGCCAATACCCTGTTCCGCCTGATTCACCAGACGAATTATCTGCTCGACCAGCAATTGCGGGCCCTCGAGCAGGAATACTTGAGTTAGGGCGGCTTAACTGAAAGACTCTACCATGCGCGTCAACAAATGCGCAAAGGGAACTAAGACTCATGAGCTATTCCGAAGACGACCTCCTCCCTCTCTCCGCCCTGCAGCACCTGCTCTTCTGCGAGCGGCAGTGTGCACTGATCCATGTCGAGCAGACGTGGGTGGAAAACCTCTATACCGCCGAGGGGCGAATCATGCATGAGCGTGTGGACGCCGGGCGCAGTGAATCGAGGGGAGATGTGCGGGTCGTCTCCGGTATGCCGCTGCGTTCCCTCCGGCTCGGCCTTTCAGGCAAAGCGGATGTGGTGGAGCTCCATCGGGAGAGTGGGGAAACCGGCGAGGCCCTCTGGCGGCCATTCCCCGTGGAGTACAAGCGGGGGCGTCCAAAAAAGGAGGCCTGGGACAAGGTTCAGCTCTGTGCCCAAGCCCAGTGCCTCGAAGAAATGATGCAGGTCGGGGTTCCACGAGGCGCGCTCTTTTACGGCAAGACCCGCCGTCGGGTGGATGTCGCCTTCGACGCGGACCTCCGCCGTAAAACCGAAGAAGCAGCCCGGCGACTCCACGATCTGATCGCTTCCGGAGTAACACCACGCGCACTCTATAACGAGAAATGTGAGTCTTGTTCTTTCCTCTCCTTTTGTCTGCCGATGGTGACTGACGGTAGTCGCTCAGCGGCCCGATACCTGGCCCGTGTATTTCGAGAATAAGACACGTGCAGGCATGACGAGGTGTACTCGCGATCATGCATTTTGCGCAGTTGGATGGATGACATGGAAGGAACAGTGAAATGAAGAAGCTCCTCAACACCCTGTACGTGACGACCCAGGGAGCCTATCTCTCCAAGGAGGGAGAGACGGTGATGGTTTCCGTGGATGGTCAGAAACGCCTCCAAGTGCCGGTGCACACCCTCGGCGGCATTGTCTGCTTTGGCCGAGTGATGTGCAGTCCCTTTCTCATGGGGTTTTGCGCTGAAAATAACGTAGGCCTGAGCTTTCTGACAGAAAACGGACGCTTTCTGGCCAGGGTCCAGGGGCCAGTCTCCGGGAATGTGCTGCTTCGCCGGGAGCAGTACCGTCGAGCCGATTCCCCTGAATTCTCGGCTTCCATGGCAAGGTCCTTTGTGGCCGGCAAGATTGCCAATGCGCGTACTGTCCTGCAGCGGGCACTGAGGGACCATGGCCGGAAAATTGCCCAACCGGAAGTGGAACAGGTTGTTGCCCTTCTTGGGGGCGCCCTGAGAAGGCTGGAAGCAACAGACCATCTGGATGCCCTGAGGGGTGTCGAAGGAGAGACAGCCCGCTGCTACTTCAGCGTATTCGACCACCTCATCACCAGCCAGAAGGAAGGGTTTCGATTCGAAGGTCGCAACCGGCGTCCGCCTCTCGATAACGTCAATTGTCTCCTGTCTTTTCTTTACACCCTGTTACTCCACGATGTCCGTTCAGCCCTCGAAGGCGTGGGGCTCGACCCCGCCGTTGGATTCCTGCATCGAGACCGCCCCGGTCGGCCCGGACTTGCTCTCGATCTCATGGAAGAGTTCCGGCCTTTTCTGGCAGATCGCCTGACGTTGTCCCTGATCAATCTGGGTCAGGTGAACAGCCGGGGATTCAGCAAGGCGGAAACAGGCGCCGTCACCATGGCGGACGACACCCGCAGGGAGGTGATCGTAGCCTACCAGAAACGCAAGCAGGAT
>JAAYUJ010000731.1 GCA_012517775.1 Deltaproteobacteria bacterium | reverse complement strand
CTCAGGCCATCGAGCCACGCAGCAAATACGTCGGTTTTGCGAATTTGAATCATAGGCTACAGTAGTCATATGGCTACATGTTGTCAATGGTGCAACAAAAGGCCTGAACGTTGCCCAATCCCGGCGGTGAAGAAGTCGGCGCCGCTGAGAGCCATGAGCTCACGACAACCGGGATCGTGGGCGCCGCCTGCTGCAGCGCCTAGCCCTCATCATCGACAGCAAGCAGCCTCCGGTAGCGCTGGTGGCATCGATGTTTTCACGTAATGCCAACAGATTGACCTCGCGTCGTTCCAGCACCCTGACTGTTTCGAGCAGGTCCAGCAAAGAGCGAGTCATGCGACTGAGCTCGGTCGCAACTATCGTATCACCCGATCTGAACATAATCCACAAGCTCGTCCGAGGCTGGCCGGACCATCCTCGAACCGGTCATCTTCTCGGAGAAGATATTCCCACAGCCAGCCTGTCGCAATGCAGCCATCCCTGAGTCAAGGTTTTGGCTGACGCTGCCGGCACGGGCGTAACCGATCCAATTGGGGGAAGCTGTCGAAATTGTGATTGTTATCATAATACAAAAGTTTGATACATGCCAGGGAACCTTCTCAATAAGATAGGGGTAGGGATTCCAATCCCGACGGCGTTTGCACCCAGATGTCGGGTATGGAAACCCGACCTACGAAGGAGCCGTAACCCGGACTTATTGAGAAGTTATGTACCGGGGCAAAATGCACCATAGTTACCCCAAAGGTTTTTGCACTGATATCCTCGCGGTGCTGAGCTTCGGCAGACCGACTTGACGAGCTGGTGAGCATTGACCGAGCTCTTCGTGCTCACGTGGAATCGGCGATTGAGCGCGTCAAAGCTCACGCCGTGGTGCCGGCCGTCCAGGATACAAGCAGCCTGAGCTACTAGCCACCTTGACACCGAGGGGCCCGGCCCATCAGCACCAAGAACGAACCGTCGGTCTGTTAATCGGGATTCGAATCCAGCGGTCTTCCGCCGCCCTTGCGTCCAATGCCGGTTCTTCGAATCCCTTTGGGTGATCGCTTGGCGGGCTCGCTCTTCTTCCTGTCTTTTGAAGAAGGAATACTGGAGTTGCATGAATCCTTGGGCGGTTGATTGAGTTGCCTTTCAGTTCCGAGAGGCGGCGTTCAAGAGCGGCACGGGAAGGTGGATCACCGTTCCCATCCCGGTGGACGCAGCCCTGCGTAATGCCGTCCTGTTGCGTGGTGAAGAGATTTTCACCAATCCTGAGGAAATGGGCGTCATCGTGGAGACCACCGTCCTGAGGCATCTCTACGCGTACTATTACCGGGACGTGCCGACCATTTCGTACTGGCGCGATACGGCGACCCAAAAGGAAGTCGATATCATCGTCCAGAGCCCGCGGTACACGTTTCCCTTTGAGGTGAAATACCAGGAAAACCCAAGGTTGCGGTAAGCCAGCGGCCTCGTCACCTACTGCAAACTGGAGAAGGTCACAAAGGCTTACTGGGTCGCGAAGCAGGACAGGGATTTCGATGTCCTCAAGTTTCAGGGGCTGGAGACGGAGTTTCTGAAAGTACCGGCCCATGTCCTCTGCTATACCTCCTGGGGCAGGCCGAGCGGCTGCTCTGGGCATCATGAAGGGCAGCACGCGGTGCCGTTTCTTCACGCCGCAAGATAAATGCATGTGCGGTCTTCGTCGATCTGGGCTAATATCTATATGAGTAAACCGCAACAGGCACGGAGGAGACATGCAGACATGCGGTTGGTGAGGGTTTCGTCCAAGGGACGGATCGTCGTTCCCAAGGAAATCCGAGAGAAGCTGGGAATCAAGCCGTGGAGAAGGGTGCTGCTCCGGGTCGTGGATCAGCACGCCGAAATCGTCCTGCTCTCCCAGGGTCCCGTGAAGGCATTACGGGGCATGCTGAAATCGGAGTCGTCCCTCGCTGCGGAGCTCCTGGAGGAAAGAAAAATGGGATGAGTCCATGTTCGGCACGTTGGGCACCACCAACGCCACGAAACCTCCGCGACATGGCGGAATAGACTGGGGGTAATGAAATGGCGGCAAGGGAGCTTAATGAACTGAAAAGAAAGTTGGAAAAGCTCAGCCATTCGGAGAAGCTTCAACTCATGGCTTATCTGGAAGAGCAGTGCCGGGTAGAAGCCAAGAAAGCATCTCAGCGTCCGAGGTGGCGGGAAATCCGGGGTATGGCTCCATACCCGCTCACCCGGGAGGATGCACAGGACTGGGTTTCGAGAACCAGGGCCGAATCAGACGCGGACCGGTCACTCAATTAGGGGACGCAGCCCATGAGTGAAATCAGAAAGCGGATACGTGCTTTTCGCAAGGTCTTCCTCGACACGGCTCCGATCATCTACTTTGTGGAAAAGCATCCCGATTACGGCGCTGCAGTGGACGCAGTCTTTGAACTGATTGATGAGGGCCGAATCTCCGCCGTCGTATCCCCCGTCACATTGGCGGAATGCCTGGTCCACCCCGTCAAGTACGGACTCACAGACCTCTACGAGGGTTTTCAGCGGATCATATCGAATGGCCGCAACACGTTCTTTTCGTCCATTGACGAGCATATCGCCGAAGAGGCCGCCAGACTTCGGGCGGTGCACGGTATTACGCTGGTGGATGCACTCCAGGTAGCCACGGCTTTGACGAATGGTTGCGATGGTTTTGTCACCAACGACATCAGGCTCAAGAAAGTATCCGACATTGAGGTGATTGTAATCAAGGAGCTAAAAGCGCTGCCATGATCCCATCGGTTCTCGCCCACCAGGTTCAACAGGGCGTCAAGGATTTTCTCAGGACCACCTTCCCTCTTTCCACATCCATTTCCACGGGCTTCTCGAAGGCCTCCTTGAGAGAGAACGCGGCCTTTTCCTGGGACCCTATCTCTCCATCAACCTTCCATTCCGGCAGGGGAAAGGTGGGCCGGACTTCTTCCCCGATGTCCCGCCACTTTTTGGTGTTGGCCCGCGGAAAAGGACTCTGTTTCGAAGTGCGGTGGAAATGTGCTGGGGAAGACTGCCTGAAAGCTTGAAGCGTGGCCCTCGCCCTCTGCTCTCAATTGGCGATTTCGACCTGGATTCACGATCCAGCCTCGTGCTTCACAATACTGCTCCCAAGGGGGGTTGAGCAATTACAAGTGAGAACTGCAATCCGTCTCTGATATCACTTTTACAGAATTCGCCAAAGCTAGACTATCGCCAAAATTTTGGGGATAAGCCAATCTACGAATTCCCCATCTCATGATCTAAGAGGACCCAGAAAAAAGAGAACAAACATGAACAAAAAGGCGCTCATCACCGGTATTACAGGCCAGGATGGCTCCTACCTGGCCGAATTCCTGCTGGAAAAGGGCTACGAAGTGCATGGAATCAAGCGCCGTGCATCGCTGTTCAATACGCAGCGTGTGGATCATATCTATCAGGACCCGCACGTGGATGAGCGGCGTTTCATTCTGCACTACGGTGACCTCTCCGACAGCTCCAACCTGACCCGCATCATTCAGCAGGTGCAGCCCGACGAGGTCTACAACCTGGGAGCCCAGTCCCATGCAGCGGTGAGCTTCGAATCACCGGAATACACCGCGGATGTGAACGCCCTTGGCACACTCCACCTGCTGGAGACTAT
>JAAYUJ010000145.1 GCA_012517775.1 Deltaproteobacteria bacterium | reverse complement strand
TGGGCATGGCATGGTCTGCACGAGGCACGGCTCGCTGAAAAGCTTGCCCTTATCGATGCCAGTGAATACCCGGATCTCGAGGACTTGCGCAGGGAGGTCATCGAGGTCATCGAGGAAAGACTCGAGGAGAGCGAGCATGTTCCCTGGTCAAGGACCGATCACCAGTTCTACTTCATGAGGTCTCAGATTGTTGTCTTTGACACGAACGTACGCATCCAGAATGTTGAGGGTTTGGCGCTGTATCTTCCACGATTGCCCACCAGCAGTATCTTCTATCATTTCATCGATGCCAGGCGCAGGACCAGCAGCAGGCGGGACGACTTCAGTGAATGGCTCATGGGATTCGGTTATGAGCATGCGGCCCTCGTGCGGAAGTTTGGCTCCATCGATCCCTACTTCAGCACGTTGACTGAGTTGCGCAGCGAGTTGAGTGCCACCATGAACAGCTATGTATGTCTAATGAGGTGATCACAATGGCCTCTCTGGAAGAGTATGCCAAAATTGTCGGCGACGATGTCATCGACCAGATACGACAACTGGCACGGGTACTTGAGGGGGCCAAGGTTGTCCATGTGAATTCCACCTATGAAGGGGGAGGAGTTGCCGAGATTCTCCATTGGCTGGTGCCTCTCAAGCAGCAGGTGGGACTGGATGTGAGCTGGGAGGTGATCAAGGGGGAAGAGCGCTTTTATGAATGCACCAAAAGCTTTCACAACGCCATACAAGGGAATCGCGTGCCCATCCCTGAATCCCTTCTCAGAATCTACGAGGAGACGAACCGCAATAATGTGGAGGAAATGCAGGCCAGCCTGGAATCCGCCGACTTCGTCTTCATTCATGATCCGCAACCGGCACCCTTTCTCAACTTTTGCCCTAACCGCAGGGGAAAGTGGGTTTGGCGATGCCACATCGACGTGAGTCATCCCTATCGGCCTGTTTGGAAGTACCTGCGCGATTTCGTCGTAGGGTACGACGCGAGCATCTGGTCTCTCTCGGAATTCGCCCAGCCGCTTCCCCATCCCAATTATCTGATTACGCCGAGCATCGATCCGCTTAGCGAGAAAAACATAGACTTGCCGGAACATGAGATTCAGGCAGTCAGGGAGAACTATGACCTGGACCCTGAAAGACCCATCGTGGCCCAGATCTCCCGCTTTGACCGGTTCAAGGATCCTGTCGGCGCCATTCAAGCCTGCCGCCTGGCCAAGAACTACACTCCCTTCCAGCTTGTCCTGGCCGGCGGGGGGGCAACCGATGATCCCGAGGGAGAGAGGGTCTTTTCGGAAGTGAAGGATGCCGCCGACGGCGATCCCGACATCCGTGTCCTGCTATTGCCTCCCGATGCGCATCGCACCATCAATGCCCTTCAAAGGATTGCGGACATCGTGCTCCAGAAGTCCACCCGGGAAGGTTTCGGGCTGACAGTGACCGAGGCCATGTGGAAGGGAAAGCCGGTCATTGGTGGCGACACAGGGGGGATTCGCGTTCAAGTGATCAACCATCACACAGGATTTCTTGTAAACACCCCGGAAGGGGCCGCCAATCGAATCCGTTATCTGCTCAAACACCGTGGCAAGCTGGATGAGATGGGCCAGAAGGCGAAGCGGTTCGTGCT
>JAAYUJ010000730.1 GCA_012517775.1 Deltaproteobacteria bacterium | reverse complement strand
CCGGCCGGCAGCCCTGCGTCCATATTCCGGCGATCGGAAATTAGGCCAGTGGCTTTGCGTCCCACCCTTTCGGAGTGGTTTACCTTTATCGGACGGTCTTGCCTCTATAACGTTATCTAGCGCATAGAATCCTCTTTTACTCAGGTTGACTTTGTTTTACGTGGTCATACCGAAGTCTTGCCATCATTTGGGACCGGATAATCAAGACGAATACCCACCGCATCACAACCCTGCGGCTGAGTATCAGTTTTTAGGTCGGGTTTCGGACGACCGGCTTTGTGCCCATCCCTTCTCATGGTCCAACCGGCATTGCGGCTCAACCGAGAGGACTTCAGAGCAAGGGTATGAGCAATAGAAGTGCCAAATGGCATCAGATAAGCGCCAGATGTCTTTGAGGTCCAAGCAGGGAGGCACGAAGCGTCATTGCTTTGGCGCAGGTATCAAGACATTCCAGCCGTATGGACCGTTTTTGCCCTGTTATTACTTGGTCTTGGCTTTTCTGTATGCTTTCCTGTACAGCTGCGTTGTCTGAAGACTACGTCCTGATAATGGAATAACGAAGGTTTTGTAGGTTATCGAAGATATAACCAATTAGTAATTCGAAGCACAATATGGAGGTGGTACCGCGTAAAATCCTGCCCCGAAGGGGAATGACTCAAGCCGTTCAATACCAATTCCAATACCTTGTCCAATCCCATAACCGTAATAAGAAGAATGACTTGATGGCCCTGAACAATTTTGTTGGAAAAATGGACGAACACTGCACCGCCCCATGTGTTAGACTGAATCGGTGTCGAGAAGACCGCTTCAACCTCTTCTGCATTGATTGTCCGTTGATTCCGATGGCGGAACCAGCAGAATCAAAACACACAGAGTCGGGAGTCAGGATGGACCCAGCCAAAGTGGTCGTTCGATTTGCAGACGGGAGGATACTAAAAGGCTTCACCCAGGATTTCTTCCCCAATAGGGATCGTTTCCATCTACACCCTGCCGAGGGGACGCAAGGCAAGAAGACTGAGATATTCTTAGGAGACCTCAAAGCCGTCTTTTTCGTTCGCGACTTCGCTGGAAATCCACAATACGATGAGAGGAAAACTCATCTCGCGGACGAAACGTTCCAAGGCCGTATTGGTCGAGGTGACTTTTTCAGATGGTGAAATTCTTATGGGATCAACCCGCTCATATGATCCAAAACGGCAGGGGTTCTTCCTTGTTCCCATAGATTCCGTGAGCAACAATATCAGTGTCTTACAGTCAGAAAGGCAATTAAAAATGTCCACTTCCTGTTATATTCCCATTGCCCTGCATGAGGCAGGGAGACCACCCCGGATCCAACCCTCCTCGATCCGGTGAACTGGATGCAAAGGGTCTATCAAGCCCTGGATTGCCGGGTTTCTTCCTCCACAATGTGGCTTGGAGGCTATCCGGAAGGTTCATGATTGCGGCTTCAAAATAGCTCGCAGCTGTTTCGATGGAATCAAAAGCAGTTATGATGGAAGGAGATTGGCGGACGGGAACCTGAATCTCTCTTGACCCATGGGCGGCATGATGAGAAAGGACGACCATGAGATCACGAAAGGCATTCTTTTACATTCAGTATGCTCTACTTATGATCACTCTTGGCTGTGATCAGATTTCCTCTACCTCCATTGGGAAAATAATCGAGAATCCGAGAGAGTATGCAGGGAATCAGGTGATGATAAAAGGCGAGGTAACGGATGCTGTCAGCTT
>JAAYUJ010000729.1 GCA_012517775.1 Deltaproteobacteria bacterium | reverse complement strand
TGTTTCCATCGATGAGAGGGCAGAACCATGTCAAAGGGTAAAGTCGGCTTGACCATCAGGCAAGGGAAGAATCCTGCGTTTCCATTGAGGATGGTGCTGCTCCTGCTCGTTGCGTTGACACTTTCAAGCTCGATTCAACCTGCCTGTGCGCTCATCACCCTTAATGTTCCGGGCAGCGCGAAGCACAACGAGTTCATCAAGATCACCACCTCCATCACCGGTGGAAGTGAGGGAATGTGGTATGAATCCAGCGGACTGACTTTTATAAGGGGCTATCACGATCATTGCGGATTTTGCGGAGACTCATGTCTCGTTGGAGATGAGATCAAGTATTGCACGGACTGCTGCTATTTCGGATGCTATGATACCCAGTGCAAGTATGCCGGCAGTGAGTTCTCGGAAACCTGGTTCGGTCCACCCACCCTGGAGTTTCTAGTCACCGGCTGTGGGGAAGCCACCATTAGGGGCAGGTACTATGGTGCATCCCATGAGGGACCTTTTGATACTCCTCTTTATAAGATCAAGGTACTGGGAGGGGTCAAGGCGTCCATTGCCTCAGCCCCTGCGGAGGCTTGCGCAGGGGGCAATGTAACCTTTGATGCATCTTCCTCATGCGGCGCCGCCGAAATGGAATGGGACTTCGGTGATGGGACCACGGCAAAGGGCAAAAGAGTCAGTCACGCCTATACCAAGACCGGCACCTATTCAGTGAAGGTTAAGGCAAGATACAAGCACGATTCCGATACTGCTTCCACCTCCATCAAAGTCCGCGGCGACTGCGGCAAGATCCACGGCAAGGTCACCATGGCCGCCGACGGCTCGCCTCTCCCCGGAGTCACCGTAGTTGCTGAAGGTACCACCAAACACGCTGCATCAACGGGGATTGCCGGGAACTACAGCATCATCGTACCGGGCGACGACAACTATGCTCTGGAAGCTTACAAGTCTGGATTTGCCGCTAAGACCAAGCCGCCTGTCTATGTGGGCCACAAAAAGGACTACGTTTGGAATGCCGCTCTCGCCTTGGACAAACGGGACGACACGGAAAAAGAGGAGCTGTTGGGAAGGCAGCCAAATGACGTGGATGATCCCGTCAATCCGGCTACGGGCAATTGTTCTCTGGAAAAGCACCTGTTTTTCTTACCGGGGAAAAACGGCCTCAATTTCGCGTTTCGAGTGACCTACAATTCAGGGGACAATCTCTATGACGGTCCCCTCGGCTTCGGTTGGACTCACAAGTACAATGTATTTCTTAAAAAATCGGGCAAGAACGTCGTGATCAAGTATGGGGACGGTCATAAGGAGTTTTTCACATATAAAAGCGTCACCGGTAGTTATGAGCCGGCCAGGAGCAGGGCCAGTGTAACCCTTGCGGACCGCACCGGCGGCGGCTATGTGGCGGCGGTCGGAGGAGGGATCCAATACGAATTCGATGCAAAGGGGCGCCTTGAGAAGATCGCGGATCTCAACGGCAATGCCATCACCATGACCCATTCGACCCATCTCGATCGCATCACCGACACCGCCGGGAGACAGATCGATTTCTCCTATACCGGGGGCGGGCGTATCAAGGCCGTCACTTCACCTTACAAGACGGGAAATACTGTGACATTCACCTATTATGCAAACGGTGATCTCAAGAGCATCACCGATCCCAGAGGTCATTCCTGGATGTTCGCCTATGCGGCCAACCATCGTTTGAAGACCGAAACCGACCGGAAGGGAGTGCGTGTCCTGAGCAACAGGTATGACGCCCGGGGAAGGGTTGTTGAGCAGGTGGACGCCCTCGGCCGTAAGACGAAGTATGCATACACCGATACCGCAGTCGGGGCACGGGTGCGTATCACCCCTCCAAGCGGAAACACCGTCTCTCACGAATACGACACCGCATACAACCTTGTGGAAGTCACCGACGGGGCCGGCAAGTCGGCCGGTTTCGGCTATGAAAAAGGAAAGAACGGTCAGATCGCCGGGGCCACCGACAAAGAGGGTGAGACGATGGTCGTGGATGCCAACGAATGGGGCGGCGTCACTTCCCTCACCGACCGTCTGGGCGTGAAGACCGACATCGCTTACAACACTCAGAAGCAGCCCACGAGCATTGCGGATGACCAGGGAAGAGGCATGGGCTTCTCGTACGACAGCCGAAACAATCTCACGTGGATCACGGATGATGATAATGGACGTTACCTGTTGGTGCGGTCCTCCAGCGACGGCCAGGTCGAACGTATCATAGACAAGGCGGAGCAGAACTATTTCTA
>JAAYUJ010000144.1 GCA_012517775.1 Deltaproteobacteria bacterium | reverse complement strand
GGGGGGCGGGACGGATGGCGTCCCTGAGACCTGACTCCCTGGGTATTTGGTCCATCCAGGTGCTGAATGGTTTCAGGAGCAGGTTGCCCGCCTGATGAGGACTCCTTCCTGATTGCCAGGCTGACGACCCGCAACTTTGGCACATCAACCGAACCAGGGTGATACGCTTTAATCACCCTAGAACCAATAGAGAGCCATTGTCAAGGTGGAGGGACTTGGAGTTGACCGGGGTGCCCTGACACGGTGGAAGTGATGAGTAACAGCCGACTGTCGGAATCGAATTGTCCGTCATAAAAGGCAATGCGGTCTGCACTTGATGCAAAAACAGGCGATGGAGTAAAATAATTCGATAATATGAGGAGATTCTATGGCGAACTTAGTGCTGTGGTTTAAGGAAACCAGACCTCAATTCCTTACTCTCTCCGTTGTTCTTGCCTTTCTTGGAACCGCGATTGCCTGGTACTATGGCTCCTTTAATTTTGGGTACGCAGTGCTTGCCGGTTTTGGACTGGCGTTGACCCATGGCAGTGTTAATGCAATCAACGACTATTTTGATTATAAGAGCGGAATCGATTTGAACGTCACAAGGACCCCTTTCAGCGGGGGGAGCGGGCTAATACCCGACGGAAAGCTCCCGTTAAAGCAGGCCCTCTGGGTTGGGGTTGTCACCTCAGTGGGAGCCCTGATGATAGGGGTATTCTTTATAATCGTGAGCGGCTGGCGGTTGATACCGCTTTTGGTCATAGCAGCTCTGTGTCTGGTTCTGTATACACCTGTGATATTGAAGACCCGCTGGCCTGAATGGTCGCCGGGATTGGGGCTGGGCATATTGCCCATAATGGGTTTCTATTTTGTGCAGACTGGTGAGTACGATTGGGTGGTTCTGATCGCCTCGATACCCAGCGGTATCCTGGTGCACAACCTTCTCCTTTTGAATGAGTTTCCCGACGTGGAAGCAGACAGAAAGGGCGGCAGAAAGACAACCCCGGTTGTATTTGGCATGGAAGCTGCCGGCAAATTTTTCAGGCTAACAACGATATCGGTGTTCATCTGGATTGTTGGTTGTGTGCTGGCTACTCTCATAACCGGCATAGTCGTCATGCCGGTTTATTGCCTGATGGCTCTGTTCTCTCTGCCGCTGGCAATAAAAGCGATGCGGGGTTCGAAGGAATACAAGGACATGAACAAGCTGGTTCCGGCTCTGGGGAGTAATGTGATGTTTATCCTGATGACCCACTTGCTGCTGGGCGTGGGCTATATTCTGGAGAAGCTGTTTCCGATGACATAGGAGAGAAGACTGCTGATTGATGGTTTTCAGAACCACTGTGATGCAGGATACCTGGATTTCGAATCACAGGCCGGATTGATCACCGCGATGACAGCGCATCGGTCCGCAGTGAGCGAATATGAAAGCGTCTTGTTAATGTTGGCATCATCGTCTACGATCGCTTATCTGAGGGAAGATACATGATCCTCATCCACCGATTCCTCGATATGCCTGCGGATAGCCTCCGAAGATGGTTCAATCGGCACCGTCGCAGTTGCCCAATAATCTTTCAGGTTTTCTCAGTGATCCCATCGACAAAAGCGCGCAGTCTTTCCTCTTCAATCCGCTTTCGTTCGTAAGCCTGATCGATTTTCTCCTGGAGATCCTTTATCAATATGGGTTTCATGGCATAGTCAAATGCCCCCAGGCCGATTCCGTCCATGGCGGAGTCAACGGTCCCGTGGCCGGTAAGAATGATCACCTGGGTCTCAGGACGTTTCTTCTTCATTTCCCTGAGCGTTTCGATTCCTCCCAGTCCAGGCATTCTCAAATCGAGCACAACCACATCAAAGGGATTCTCCTCAATCATCCGGATGGCGGCAGATCCGTTGTCGGCCGTCACCGTATTGTAGCCTCTTCGAGAGAGCAGTTTCGAGAGGTTGGCGGCAAAAGCTTCCTCATCGTCAACGACAAGCACGTTGATTCTGTTCATCTTCTCCATCCGTTGCAGTGGGTTGTGAATTCTTGTCATGATCAGCCGACGATTCCAGGGGCAGGGATACTCTGAACTCCGAACCCTCACCCAAAGTGCTGCGCACCGTGATGTCTCCTCCCAATTCCTTTACGATGCTCAAGGTAATGGAGAGTCCCAGGCCGGTCCCCTTTCCAGAAGGCTTGGTGGAAAAGAAAGGATCGAATATCTTGTCAAGATTTTCCGGAGGAATCCCAATTCCGGTGTCGGCAACGGTGATTTCAACCCCCCGCTTGTCTGAATCCAATCTCGTAGCGACGCGAATAGTACCACAGGACATCCCTTGATGTGCGTCCACCGCGTTGCCGACCAGATTGACCAGAACCTGTTCCAGTTTGAAGCGGTCGGAGTCAATAAGCGGAAGACGCTCCTCGAGGTCGGTCACAATAGCGATACCACTTGTGCCTGCCCATTTGTTCATAAGGGCCAGAGTCTCCTTCACGCTTTCGTTGAGGTCGAATGTCTGCCTGGCCGATTTCGTGCGGCGGGAGTAGGTAAGCAGGCTCTGGGTGATCGTGGCGCATCGCTCCACCTGGCTGTCAACCCGGGCGAGGGAGTCGAACAGCTCTTCCTTGAATTCCTCGTCCAGGCCTTTCATATCATCACCGAGGTCCCGAATAATCTGATTTTCGGTCATGATCACCGCCAGGGGGTTGTTGATCTCGTGAGCCACCCCCGCGGCGAGCTGTCCGACGGAAGCCAATTTGCTTGCGTGCAGCAATTGGCGGTTAAGCTCCTCTGCCTCTTCATCCCTTCTTCTGATGACCTTTATCATGTGTCGTGTTGTTACGATGGAGACAATCAGGATCGCAAGGACACTCACGTGGAGAAAAACCAGGGTCCAGAAGTTGGCATGATTCACGTCCCTGAAGACCTCATCGTAGTCCTGCTTCACAACCAGAAGCCAGCGGGGTTCTTTGAGCCAGGAGTAGGCCATTACCTGACGTATCGGTGGAGCAGGGGGAGGCAGGTTCTCAGGTTCGATGATGCGTATACCGCTCTCTGTCTTGAAATAGTCCATGGATATCGTGGCTGTATCCATGACTCTGGCGCCGGACCTGGAATTGGTCTGATAGACCCCCTGCTCATTCAACAGGAAAATCTCGCCGCTATGACCCAATTTCATGCTTTCAACCAGTGCATTAAGGGCCTCCGTGAAGACGGTGGCGCGAAAGATCCAGTTCCTGCCGTTCTCATTTCTCAGGAGAGCGATGATGAAATGGGGCACCTTCCGGTAGCCCATGAACATGTCACTCACATAAATGCCTTTTTGTTTCAACCCCCTGAACCAGAAAGTCTCCGAATAGTCGCAACTCATCAGGTCATAGGGGCCCACATAGGACAGGTGAAAGCCACGATCGCTGATGACACCCAGATCCTCGAAATAGGGGTTCCCCTTGTTTATGGCAGCAAAGATCTTTTCGAGATTCGCCTGTTCCCGAAGGTAGTCAAGAGAATGGGTGCTCCCCAGGAGCTCCAGGTCCCGGGTTCGCTCTCCGACGAAAAGTTCAATGATTCTGCGGTTGTATTCGACCTTTCTCTGAAAGTAGTCTACCATTCTCTCGTTGGAGAAAGTGGCGTACTTTATGTAGATGATCCAGCCCACCAGAAGGAGGGGGAGAGCGGAACAGACGAGGGTGAGAAGCACGAATCGACGGTAGAGTCCTCCATAGGATTTCCCGGAGATTTGATCGGGAAGTGGCTTTAAGACAGCACTCGCTTCGGGTGAATGCCTCATACTCTGATCCTGTAGTGGAATCTGAAGCAGGTATGTTTCATGATACATGCACATTCCTGAGGCATCAAGGTCCTTGATGGGCAATCCCGGCTTTTTGAGTGTTTCATTGGAGGCAGGCCGCAGGTGCGGAGGAACACAGATGGTCCTGCAAAGGGCCAGTATCTTCCCTCCATAACCGCCCATTTGCCGGGAAGTATCCAGGTCTGTACCGAGCTTGTCGAAGGAAGACAAATGCGAACTTCACCAAAGGGCTCTGCGCATCATTCTCTCGGAGACTTGGAAGCTGGAAGGCTGAAATCATCTTCTGACGGCCCCCATTTGGGGGTATCCAGAAGATGCGGCGACTGTCACCTGCGCTGGAAATTACTGGGCTTTGGCAGGAGCCGGCGCCGGGGTTTGGGCAGGAGCGGGTGCGGGGGCCGGGGCAGGTGCTGGAGTTGGAGTTGGGCCCGGAGAAGGCGCTGGCGCAGGCGCAGGCGCTGATTGAGTTGTCTCCTGCTTGGGAGCAGCTGCCTTCAACCACTCATTGACGCAGCCCTTCTGCCAGAGCAGGAGTGCCACTGCCGCAACCGCCACCAGAAAGATGTAGAGCTTCCATGGTCTCTCCTTTTCCGCGAAAGGATCTATGAGTGAAGACTGCGCTCCTTCGGGAAGGCGTGCCAGAGCAGTGAGGGTTTTGCCGAAGGGGATGTTGATGGTGGCCCGTGTGTTTACGGCCCACCCGTTGGCATCGAGAATGGGCGCAAGATTGCGTTTGCGAAGCTTGAAGTAGGCCATGACCATTGAGGGCCCTGAAATGAAAAGCATCAACCCGCCGACAGCCAGTGGCATTTGCCACCAGCTGAGGCTGAGAAATCCGGTCACCACTGAGGCTATGGCAGTTCCAATGGCCCCGATTGCAAGACCGATTGCCGCGAAGATGCCCGCGAACTTACCGACATCGAACGGCGCCTCGGCAGCCGGTTTCCCGGCTTCGGCCGTTGCAGCCGCACCAGATAACCCTTTGGATGCCGATTCCTGCAACTGTTTGTCTTTGGATGCCGCGACCTTTTCGATCTGATCGGTGATCAGCTTGGCGATTTGCTTATAGGGGCTCCAGAACGCCTGTCGAATACTGATCGGGTGGTCTATGATTTTCACAATGGTGGCGTCCCAATCGTTGACCTTCCTGTCGTAAAACACCCCATTGCGCCCGACCATGAGGTTGTCAGCGCTTCCGTCAGTGAGGGCGGCCGCAATATTCATTTTCTCCGATTCCCCATTTCGCCTGCACTCACAGTAAGCGATGTACGTCTGACTCAGAGCCGCCATGCTGCTGTGTTTTTCGATATCCTCCACCTTAATGCAAAGATCGCAACTGCGGCCGTCAATATAGAGACTGCCCACCTGAAAGATGGCTTTGGCCCCTGGAGAGTAAAAGTCCTGGAACGATGCGAAATTGTTCAGAAGAGTGAAAAGATCACGATGATACCTGACCAGCTTGTCAACGGATGCAATGGCATTCGCTTGCTCCTCCAGAGCTTTGTCCTTTTCAATGAGGCTGGTCAGGGATTCCTTCGCATTGAGGGCCAGAATGTCTCGGACTCTCTCCAATCCAAGCTTCTCGACGGCGGCTCCCTTCTTGGCGTCGAACCAGCCTTCGAAAGCGGCAAACCTTGTACTGATGAGTGCCCATTCATCCGCATCCAGGGCCGCTTTGTCGCCGAACATGGGTTTGACGACATCTGTGCGGAGCCTGGAAATCCAATGAGCCCATGCGGGATTGATGCCTCCCTCTAGCGGCAAGGGCTTGCCGACTTCGATGGTCGCCAACGGCAGGGCGGCGAGCTCCTCGGCGGAAGCCGACAGGTCCCTGCGTGCCAGTGCCTGGTAATCTTCCGGTGATGGGTTCAGCAGCCCGACCGCGCCTGAATCGAACTCAGCCAGACGGCAACGGGTGAAGTAGTCGTCCACTTTGGTCTTGACGGCCTCGAAGACTTCCACTGCGTCGCTGGTTGAGTCGCCGAACACAAGAATATTGGCTGCGTCGTTTTCTGCTTCGCTCCACCAATCGGAATAATCCTGCAATTGGGCAAAGAATTGGTCCACCATCTCCTGGTTGATGCCGGGATCACCACTGCGATCGACCTCGGATCCGATACATTCCATGATATCTTTGATAACACGCTGAAGCTGATCATCCTCCGCGGCATCGACAGGGATAATTCCATCCCCATTGAACTTCGTCTGGGCAAAGATTTGGACTGTATCCGCAGTGTCTTCGGCCGTGATATAGGTGGCATCGGGCTTGCCGAGATTGAGAAGAATCTGCTTTGCCGAAGATAGAAGCTGCGCACCTTCGGGGGTGCTCTCATTGATGGCCGAAAGCGGCAGCACATCTGCGCGCTTGATCAAGTCGTCGGCATTCTTCAAGACTGTGCCAATCCATTTGACAGCGTCAAGAATCTCGGGGACCCTGATGCGTCCATCCCCATCGTTATCAATGAGCTCAAGAGTTCCGGGGTCCAGCTCAAGCCCGTGGGTGGGACAGCTCAGACTCGCCCACAGCTTCTGGTCTAGTTGGTCGAGTGCCAGCACGTCCGCGCCCGTCTCGAGGCGAACCTGATCGAACCCTCCTACTCGTGCAAACCGCCATTTGTGCGGCCCGGATGATTTCTCGTTTTTGTCGGCATCCATGGACAAGTCTCCTTTGTATAGAATTGGTGAGCATTTTCGGAAGACAAAGGGATCTTCCGACAATCGCGGACAGAATTCAGCTTGAAGTGTCGCGACTGAAGGAATGGGTTCCTCTTAATCGCAGGGTGACTATGTGCAACATTTCATTATTACACCGTCATCTCGACTGAAGGGAGAGATCTCTTTATGTCTCAACATGCGACAGATTTGTCGCACCGCTGGAAAATGGCAAAGACCAATGAGTGAATCTGTGAAAAGCTGTACCAATGGCAGGACTTTTTCGACACCATCATTGGAAGATGATGGGATGGCCGCAGTCCCACATCTTCCAACAAAAGAAAAACAGAACAGAAAAACCGGCTTCCTCCTTGACTAACCCTTGACCCTTGAAATGGTCCCGTTGCTTATCATCTCGTTGAACTGAGAGAGGAGTGCCTTCTCTTCCTTGTCCAATACGCTGTCATCATGCGCAAGCTCTATAATCTGCTGGTATTCCGTCGCTGTCACTTCGAGATCACGAATGGCATGATTGATCAATGCTTTCAAGTCGGTGGCGGTTTTACTCGGTTTTTCCATCGAAATTCACCCTCCTCTTGTTGTTTAAACGGAAATATGTAGACGGACAAATATGGAATATAGCAGATTCCGCAGAAGAGTAGGACAGTTTTCCGTACTTTTTCAACAAGTAGGTCGGGATTCCGATCCCGACATCCTTTGCGCTAGGGTGTGGGGTATGGAAACCCGACCTGCAAAGCGATCGCTACCTGTTTAAAAGGAGGGTGGGACTCTGGTGGGTATGTGGCAAGGCGAAGAGCGGGACGTTATCTGGATAAGTGTTTCCAGCTACGAGTTCTATGCCTTCAATCAACTGGTAGACAAGGGCTCAGTAATCATTGGAGGAAATGAACCGGCTATCTGAAATGCGGTCACCGGAGATGCAGAGCGTTGTTCCTTCAAGCTTTCGGGAAAGAAGCTCATCCTCATCGACTTCGACGGCGAGAACAGAAAAGCCGGAACTCAAAATGCTCCGGCTTTCTTTCCTGGAAACGATCTCTCGCTATGCCTTGACTACAGCTTGGTTACCTTGGCAGCCTGGGGACCCTTTTTACCCTGCTCCTCGACGAAGCTGACCCGGTCCCCCTCAGCCAGGGACTTAAAGCCGCTTCCTTCAATGGCACTATAATGCACAAATACATCGCGGCCGTTTTCCGTTTCGATAAAGCCATAGCCCTTGCTCTCGTTAAACCATTTCACTCGACCTTCCGTCATTTCTTACTCCTTCTTAAACCCTTCTTCTCAAATATCCATCGCAGACTTTTTGATTCCGGTGCGGTACCTGGAGCTACTCTGAAACCGCACCTTTTGCATTGGCGAAAGATCGATTTCTCAAATAACCCTCAATATCGAACCTGATCAGCACATCAAAATAATTATAACTTCAGATTATGGAAACACAAGTCTTTTTCCTTGTCATGATAAGGTGTTTCGACAGAATTCTTCTCCATTCAATCAGTTTCCTCCTCAGGACTTGAAAGGATTTTCAAAAATGGCTGCCCGGCCAAGCTCAGCTTCGATCTCCAGCAGACGGTTATATTTGGCAATACGTTCGCTGCGGCATGCGGAACCCGTCTTGATCTGACCCCCACCCATAGCCACGGCGAAGTCTGCGATAAAGGCATCTTCCGTCTCTCCGGAACGGTGGGAGATGACAAACCCCCACCCTGCCTCGCGACACAGATGGATTGCCTCCATCGTCTCCGTCACTGTGCCAATCTGGTTCAGCTTGATGAGGACGGCATTGGCGGTTTTCTCCCTGATGCCGCGTGCAATGAAGCGGGTATTGGTAACAAAGATGTCGTCCCCCACAACCTGGACCGCTTCACCAAGGGCCGCGGTATGCTCTCGAAATCCCTCCCAGTCGTTTTCCGCAAGGCCGTCTTCGATGGAAGCGATGGGATATTTCTCCGTCCAGGCTTTGTAGAGTTGTGTCATCTGTGTGCTTGACTTCTTTCCCTGCCCCGACTTGGCTAAATTGTATGAACCGTCTTCATAAAATGAACTGGCTGCAGGATCGAGAGCTATGACGATATCGATTCCCGGCTTGTAACCGGCAGTTGCAATTGCTTCAAGGATGACATCGCAGGCTTCATCGTTGCTCTTGAGATTTGGAGCAAATCCCCCTTCATCGCCCACACTGGTTGCATATCCCTTCTTGTGGAGAATGGTCTTGAGGGAATGGAAGGTCTCGGCACCGTATCGCAGAGCTTCAGAAAAAGAGTGGGCGCCGACGGGCATCACCATGAACTCCTGGAAATCAACACTGTTGTCGGCGTGTTTGCCTCCATTCAGTATATTCATCATTGGGATCGGGATGCGTGCCGCACAGGGTCCCTGCAGGTACGCATAGAGAGGAAGATTGCAGGCCATGGCTGCAGCACGTGCCACTGCCATGGAAACCCCCAGGATGGCGTTGGCGCCAAGCTTTCCCTTGTTGGGAGTCCCGTCCAGCTCAATCAAGATCCGATCGATCTCAGCCTGGCGGGTCGAGTCCATACCGAGAATGCGGGGAGCTATGGCTGTGTTCACATTCTCCACTGACTTCAGTACTCCTTTGCCTCCGTAGCGGTGAAGGTCTCCGTCCCTGAGCTCAACAGCTTCATTTTCGCCGGTGGAAGCCCCTGAAGGGACGGATGCGCAAGCCCTGATCCCATTATCCAGGGACACGAAAACACGGATGGTCGGATTACCTCGCGAATCCAAAATTTCCAACGCACTGACGGAGACGATCCTACGGCTCATAACCTCTCCTTTCCTTGATCAACAGGCATGCTGTCGGATGGCCGCAGAATTCTTCCGCGCCCATCGCGAACAGGGCGATCCCATGTACTTCCTCAACAATACGTCGGGATTCCAATCCCGACAGCCTTTGCGCAAATATGTCGGATATGGAAACCCGACCTACAAAGCCATCGTCACCAGGATTCATTGAAAAGTCACGATCCCGTCTGATTAAGGTCGAGGATAACAAATGGCCGGATTCCCGTCAAAAGGATCGTCTTAATGAGCTTTCGAGTGAGATTGACACTGAAGGCCCGCTATCTTAATATCAAGTACTTTCCCCAGGCGCGGCAATTGACAAAACATCTGAAAACTCATTTGTAAAAGAGGAGATCAAACATGAGGAAGACTCTTTTGGGCACCGTGTTATGTCTGGCTTTGATCGGATTGTTCAGCGCGGTTCAAGCGGCGGATGTTCAAAT
>JAAYUJ010000143.1 GCA_012517775.1 Deltaproteobacteria bacterium | reverse complement strand
GCCGACGGCAGCATATTCATCGGCACCCTGACAAAGGATATCGCCGCTGAATAGACTGACCCCTCTCCCTGGAAGTCATCCCCGCGTGCCTTAAACAGGAATCCAGGTTCTTCCGTCCACCTGGAGCCACGCTAAAGAGATGCAGGGGGTGACAATGTGCATCAACAGTTAAAGTGCTTTCTCAATAAGCAGGTGAGGATTAGAATCCTGGCCTGCTTATTAAAAAATGAGAGACTGTCGGCAAAGAGCCGGATCATCCCAAAGATTCGGCTCTTTTTGCTACCTCATGTCCTGTGTCGCCCCTGTCATTGCCGACGGAGATGACAACAGGTTCCATATTGACGGATTACAGCGTGAGAGCGGTGGTCTGAACAGCACCCTTGAAACATTGCCGAGATGCTTCATCCGACCCTCCTGTAAAGTGTCGCGATGGACTGGGAGCCCACATCCGGAATGAGGATTTCGAGTCCATCATAGCGGGGAAGGACCTTATGGAATCCGTATACGAGGAACAAAGCCCCGTCTCGCGCATTGGAAGCAATCATTTCTCCAAAGAGATCATGGAGTGTGATGTACGTGTAGAAAAGATCCACATCCGTGAAATGGATTCCCGTCTGCTCGGCGATCCGGTCATAAGTCAGTCGTTCGAGGGAGCTGCCCGCAAAAAGGCTGATGTTTCCGGGAGGAGCCAGGAGGTCCATCCCTTCCAATTCCCAAATCAGAGCTTGCTTCCTTGGTTCGTACTCATCCAGGATCAGGGAGTCGATCTCGATCCCGAGGGACTTCCGGACGAAGTAACTGAGCAGGAGGTTCACCCTGCCGTCGGCGCATCCCAGATCCAGAAAGACGGTTCGATCCCTCCGGAGCAGGTTCAAGCGCCTCAGTTCCTCTATGATGAACGTGAACTTCCGAAGATCCGCGGACTTGCGATACCCTTCCAAGCCTTCATATCCATATTTTCGAGAATCATAGAAACGCGCGATGAACGCGATGGTTTCAGCCAGCCGAGAGTCGTTTGCCCGCATGATTTGTATGTACCGTCAGAATCGGAGTCTTTTCTTGATAGCTTCGTTCACGGCAAAGAGAATATCCATTTCTTTGCCGGTTGTGCTCTGAAGCACTGCAAGCGCTTCATGGTCGAGCATCCCCTGTATTTTTGAACACAGGTAGTTGATACACAGAATGTGCCTTGCCCCGAGTGTACAGCCCCTTTTCCCAAGGAAAAAGCAGCTGCGGGGGATCTTGCGGTGATCCGGGAGACTTTTCCCGAGGAGGAGGTTGATGAGGAGCAGCACAGGAGAATACCTGTTTTCTATGCCAGCTCCGCAGCAGCTTCCACCTTCCTCCTCTTCACAGCGCATACAGGCGGCCACCACACCCAAATCCACCATGACTGAGAAAGATCTTCCGGCAGCCTCTTTCAAAGACGATAGAAGGCCGGCAATTTCTCGGTCTTGCGTTAGATCTGCGTGCCAGACGGCATAAAGCTCTCGTGCCGTGTTGATCTTCTGAAGGATCGGTGAATCGGATTCGAAACCGACAGCATCGTCCGGAGACATCTCTGGCTCTCTTCGCCCGAGATACAGGGCGCATGGCAATTTCTCTCTATTTCCTGATTCCCAGTTTCTTCATCCTGGAATCGAAGGTAGACCTGTTCACCCCGGCTTGTTTCGCAGCCCGGGTGATGTGCCATTTGTTCTTGTCGAGGAGGTAGAGGACATAAGCCTTTTCCAGTTCGTTCCATGAATAGCCTTCAAAAAACGGGATGACACCTCGCAACGCCTGTTCACTCAACTCCACCGGATGCTCATGGCATTCATCGTGGCCCGCAGCAGCGGACTTCGCCTGCAAATCCAGGTGGGAAGACAAGTCATCGCGGGTGATCAGATCTCCGTCGACCACAACCAGAATGTGCTTCACGAAGTTCTCCAGTTCCCGGATATTCCCTCGCCAAGGGTATTCCACGAGGGTCTGCAACGCATCCTTCACCAGCCTCTTGGGGGAAATACCGATCCTGTGCGACTCCCTCTTCATGAAATGCTCCAGAAGCAGAGGGATGTCTTCCTGTCTTTCACGAAGGGGAGGAAGGTGCAGAGGAAGGACATTCAGACGGTAGTACAGATCTTCCCTGAAGTGCCCTTTTTCGATTTCCTCCTTCAAGTCCTTATTGGTTGCGGAAATGATCCGAACATCCACTTTCCTGGTTTTTGTGCCCCCAAGGGGCTTGATCTCTCCGTCCTGAAAGACCCGAAGGATTCTGGCCTGAAGGTGGGCAGGCATGTCACCTATTTCATCCAGAAAGAGCGTTCCGCCATCCGCCGCCTCGAAGAGCCCGACCTTGTCCTTCAGCGCTCCGGTAAATGCTCCTTTGTGGTAACCGAAAAGCTCGCTTTCAAGGAGTGTTTCGGGTATCGCGCTGCAGTTTTGAACGAGAAAGGGTTTTTCCCTTCGCCCGCTCCCACGATGTATCTCATTGGCGATGAGCTCTTTGCCGGTCCCGCTCTCTCCTGTGATGAGCACAGGAAAGTCGGTCTTGGCGTAATCTCCGGCAATCTTCAAGACTCTGGTGAAGGCAGGGCTCTTTCCGATAACGGTTCCCTCCGCCCTAATCTCGGCAAGGTATTCCTTCAATTTCCGATTCTCCAGGACTTGTTCTGAATAGAGAAGGGAATTGGCCAGAGAGATGGACCCAATGTCAATGATCTGTTGCAGGAGATCCAGGTAATCCCTGTCCAGGTTCAGGCGATCTCCACCGGCACTGGTATCGATGATCTGCACAGCTCCATAGACCTCTCCATTCTTGAGGAACAAAGGGAAGCAGAGGATGAGCCTGCTCTTGATGCTCAGGCCTTCTTCGACTTCCTTGAAGTGACGTGAGTCTTTGCCGGGTTCCCCAATGGTCATTTTTCCATTCTCAATGACCCAGCCAACGATACTGGGGTGACCGGCGCTGATGGTCAACCCCCTGATCTGTTCACTCTGCACGCCGGCAGCCTCGATACATCGGTAGCCTCCCTGGTGCTTCACCCAGATGGAGCCTCTTTCGACATTCTGTAACTCGAGGAGTGAACTGAGGAATTTTTTCTGCAACTCTTCCGGGTCCAGTTCTTCCGATAGAACCTTGCAGAAATCAAAGGATTTGTGCCGCATTTGTTGGAGCCTCCACTCCACGGAACGTAACCTATCAATAAGTCGGTCGGGATTCCAATCCCGACAGTTTTTGCATCAAGTTGTCGGTTGTGGAAAACCGACCTGCGAAGTTGTCGATACCTGAGCCTATTGAGATCTTACCAGGAATCTGCGCAACGTCACGTGGGACAGAGACAAATTTGCCGGGCCGGCTGGAGCGCCGCCCGGTCGCTTTTCGTCCCCTCCCGGTATGTTTCCATATCCTTGCAAGACTTCAGGGAATAGGTCAAGAAAGAAAGCGGCATTCTCCCATGCGTCGCAATGCGGATTCCATTCAACTCCTTGCGCCCAAAACCCGAATATAGAAACGATGCACTGACAGTGGTTTCGCAGATCAGGATCCGGTCCATCCGGAAAACCCGGTACGGCGCTTCTCACAAGAGGCTGTCCGACTCTGATTTGCGGGAACCATTATTCACAAAGATGGAAAGGATAATCCATGCTGGACTACCGACTGTCCATGGAGGAAATGATCACTGTCCTCGAAAGGGCGATTGATACGTTTTTCAGGCGCCATGCCGGCCAGGGAGACAATGCAGACACCGCAAGGGAAGAAGCCATCGCCGAGACCCTGGAATTCATACGCACCCGATCCGAATCCGCAATCATGACAAATTTTCAACACGCATCCGGAGACACCAGTGGAGGAGAGATATACATTGTCGAGTTTCGACAGCACATCGTCAGCGGATTGGACCAGGGCAATCGTTTCTGCTATTCCTCCATGATCGCCCACATTGCATCAAGCCGGGAAAAAGCCGTCGATTGGTGCAAAGCCCACACTAACATCGAAGAACACGATCTCAACAAGCCCTGGGATTTCGCCATCAGGAAGAGGGCCGTTGACGGCAGCCTCCAGGGAGGCGGGCTCCTGATGATCGTTGACTGGGATGGGGAGGTCATGGGATGGAAGGTCTGATTCATTGCGACCCCCCTCTGTAACGAAGTCCCTCTAAACATAAACCCCCCGAGCCATTCAGGGACCCGGGGGGTATGAGTATTTCCAAACGGTATAAGCTCGCAAGGAGTGTACGTCAGCACCCGATTTGTCTGTAGAAATCGTTCCCCTTATCGTCCACGAGGATGAACGCAGGGAAATCTTCCACTTCTATCTTCCAGATTGCTTCCATTCCGAGCTCAGGATATTCCAGCACTTCGACCTTCTTGATGTTTTCCTTGGCGAGGATGGCAGCGGGACCGCCGATCGATCCCAGGTAGAATCCACCGTATTTCTTGCACGCATCGGTCACCTGCTGGCTCCGGTTGCCCTTGGCGATCATGATCATGGAGCCTCCATGGGACTGGAAGAGATCCACGTAGGAATCCATTCTGCCCGCCGTAGTGGGACCGAAGGAACCGGACGGCATGCCCTTGGGAGTCTTGGCGGGACCGGCATAGTAAATGGGATGATCCTTGATGTACTGGGGAAGTCCCTCACCCTTGTCGATGCGCTCCTTGAGCTTCGCATGGGCAATGTCGCGACCCACGACGAGGGTTCCTGTAAGAGAGAGCTGAGTCGTCACGGGATATTTGGTCAGATCGGCAAGGACTTCTTTCATCGGTCGGTTCAGGTTGATTTTTACCACCCCGTGGTCATGTTTGCCACGGTACTTTTCCGGAATGAAACGGGCAGGATTGCGCTCCAATTCCTCCAACCAGATTCCTTCCTTGTTGATTTTCGCCTTGATATTCCTGTCCGCAGAACAGGAAACACCCATACCGAGAGGGCAGGAGGCCCCGTGCCGAGGCAATCTCACCACGCGAACATCCAGGACGAAATGCTTGCCACCGAACTGTGCCCCCAGCCCGCATTTGTAGGCTGCCTTCAACAATCTCTCTTCCATATCCAGATCACGGAAAGCCTGACCGCCTTCATTTCCCTGCGTGGGAAGATTGTCGAGATAACCGGTGCTCGCCAGCTTCACCGTTTTGAGGCAAGCCTCCGCAGAAGTCCCACCCACAACAAACGCCAAATGATAGGGTGGACACGCCGCTGTTCCCAAGCTCTTCATCTTCTCCACGAGAAATTTCTCGAGACTGGTCGGGTTCAGGAGAGCCTTTGTCTCCTGGTAAAGCATCATCTTGTTGGCAGAACCGCCCCCTTTGGCGACGAAAAGGAATTTGTACTCCGCTCCCTCCGTGGCATAGAGATCGATCTGAGCGGGCAGATTGGTTCCGGAGTTGACCTCATCGTACATATTCAAAGGGATAGTCTGGGAGTAGCGAAGGTTCTCCTCCGTGTATGTCTTGTAAACACCTTTGGCGAGATACTCTTCGTCGAGGGCGCCGGTCCACACCTGCTGACCCTTCTTCCCCACAATGGTTGCCGTGCCCGTATCCTGGCAGAGGGGAAGGATCCCTTCCGCCGAAACCTCGGCATTGCGAAGCATGGCAATTGCTACGCCGCGATCGTTGGGGGATGATTCCGGATCACTCAGAATGGCCGCCACTCTCTCGAGGTGAGAGGAACGAAGGAGGAAAGACACATCGCGCATTGCCTCGTTGGCGAGAAGAGTCAATCCCTCTGGGTCGATCTTGAGCATTTCCTTGCCGTCAAATTTTGCGACGGATACATAGTCCTTGGTAAGGAGGCGATATCGGGTGTTGTCTTTGGCGAGAGGGAACGGGTCTTGGTATTTGAACTCTGGCATCTTCCACTCCTTTGCTCATCAGTTTTTCAAAAAGAACTCGCGCGCGAATAGAAATCTTCCATCAGCCATTCTATTTAAAAAAACCCAGGTTGTCGAGTCCTGTTTGTGCTCAAATTCTCATGAATCTCAGCCCGGGAGGAATTTAGAGGAACAACCTTAAGAACAGCACTGCGCAATGAAGCCGCCATCTTCCGCGCGCGTCATTCCCGGCTGCCTTTGGCGGGAATTCAGATTCTCCCGGTCTCCCGTGTCCCCACTTAAGCTTGTCCCCTCAGGTCTCAGGCGGGCAGCATGCGGGGATGACAATGTGCCTCACCGGCTCGAGTACTTTTTCAATAAGCAGGTCGGAATTCTAATCCCGACAGCATTTGTACTCAGATGTCGGGATTGGAATCCCGACTTGCAGGGCACTCGGGACCATGACTCATCGAGAAGGTACGATTCGACATGCGAAGCAGTCGTGATCTGCAATTATTGAAAAGTCACCGGTTGGATGCGTCAGTACCTGAGAATAAACATGGGCCCTCTCAGGTTGACGCAAATGCGCCTCGGCGGGC